>CAIOXR010000110.1 GCA_903862375.1 uncultured bacterium | reverse complement strand
CGTGCCGATAGTGTAATGGCACAAGCTAGCTTAACTGTAAGACGTACTTGTCGAGCAGATACGAAAGTAGAACATAGTGAACCGACATTTCGCATTAGATGCGGATGAAGATTAACGGATAAAAGCTACTCTAGGGATAACAGGCTAGTTCCGCCTAAGAGTTCATATCGACGGCGGAGTTCGGCACCTCGATGTCGGCTCACCTTATCCTGGTGGTGGAGAAGCTGCCAAGGGTTTAGCTGTTCGCTAATTAAAAAGGTACGCGAGCTGGGTTCAAACCGTTAAGGAATTAATTACGATTAATTTTTTAACAGTTTGAACCGTCGAGGAAAGTAAAGAAATATACGATATTTCTTTCAATGTTTTAATCTGAGATATTTCTCGCCGAAGAGGCGCAGAAAAAACCGTGTGCACTGTGGTGCACTCACGGCGGTACTACATTAATTGTAGTAAGAATTTCACTTATATCGGTGAAGTCCTACTTGAAAGAGAGGATAATACCGAGGGAAACGAAAGTGCCCGTAGAGACTAAATGTGAAATAGTTCGTAGCGAAGCGGAGATTCTGAGTTTAATCACGAAGAATAAGTTTCAATCATGAATGAAAGTTATAGTCCAATTCCACAAGTAATTGTGGTTCGATCGTTATTATTGAAACGCGATAATGAGAGAAGTAAAATATAGATGCGTGAGACAGGTTGGTCTCCTATCTACTGCAGGCGTTGATTCTTGAGAAGATTTGCTCCTAGTACGAGAGGACCGGAGTGAACTGACCTCTGGTGTGCGGGCTCTACTGCCAAGTGGACTGCCCGGTAGCTATGTCGGGAATGGATAACCTCTGAAAGCATCTAAGAGGGAAGCCAGCTTCAAGATGAGGAATCGTTTGAGAAACCTAAGAGATGATTAGGTTGATAGGCACTAGGTGTACAGACAGTAATGTCTTTAGCCAAGGTGTACTAATCGTTCGATTCCTATTAGGAAATGTGAAAATCATATTGTTGTTGTCGCCTTATCGGCGACTCGTCGAAAAGGCGAGTGTTCTTGTCAGCATTCAGTTTTCAGATATTATGTGTGGAATTTTTACTTCGTAAAAATTCCGCAAGAATATATCTTGAATGTTTTTTATAATTACATAAGTTAAATTTTTTGTTCTGGTGATTTGGCAATGGGGTCACACCCGATTACATTCCGAACTCGGAAGTTAAGCTCATCTGCACCGATGATACTCTTTATGGGGAAAGTAGGTTGTCGCCAGAACAAAGAATTCAACTAAAAAATATCTCGCTCATGCGAGGTATTTTTGCTATACTTAAACATACAAATATCAAGAAAAACCCTCAATTATATGAATCATTTAAATGTTTTAGAAAAAATTAAAAATGAATTCATGAAAGATCAAAATGTACTAGGTCTTTTGGTTTTTGGCAGTGTATCAAAAGGAACATTTCATAAAGATTCGGATATTGATTTATATATTGTTTATAGAAAATTTGATAAGGAATATGAGTTTACTACTGGTTTTGTAGATGGTATTAAGATTGGTTTTAGTAAGTATTCTAAAGAAAAATTAAGATTTAATATTATTAATGTTCCTTATCGTATGTATATTTTTGCACACGCCAAGATCCTATATGACTAAATTGATATTTTAAAGGCACAAGAAAATTTTTTAAATTATTTTAAAACTCATCCTAAAATTCAAAAAGAATGGGATATATACAATGAAAAGTACGACAATGAGAAAAAACAATTTGGTGAAGGAAAAACTAGTATTAAAATTGTTTATGATGAATTAGACAAAAAATGGAGTAATAAAAATCTGTAGATAGTGCTTTAGGTCCTATTTTATAATAGTAGAACTCGGAAGTTAGTCACAAATCTTTTTCTGTTGAAAAAGTTCGCGACCTCGTCTCGGCTCATCAGCTTCCGACCTTGCAGTCGGGTCCCATCCCGACTTCACACCAGAACAAAGAATTCAACTAAATAAACAAAAAACTACTTTATATTAAAGTAGTTTTTTGTTATACTATGTTTATGACTTGGGCAACAAAAAGACAATTTCAATACTTAAGTGGACTTTTTGGATTTATTATAATTATTCTTTTTATTTTTTTGTATCCTGTAATTTTTAAAAAACCAACTTGTTTTGATAATAAAAAAAATGGTACTGAAATAGGTATAGATTGTGGAGGATCTTGCCAAATTATGTGTAAAGAAAATGTTTCTGATCCAGTAATTCTCTGGAGTAGGGCATTTCCAGTTTTGGGTAATAATTATAATTTAGTAGCTTTTATAGAAAATCAGAATAAAAATTCAGGTGTTGAGAATGTATCTTATGAATTTAGAATGTACGATATAAATAATCGACTTATAGGGCATAGACAAGGTAGTAGTTATATACCTCCAAATAAACAGTTTGTAATTTTTGAGCCTAGCTTTAACTCTGGTGAAGCAAAATTAAAGAATATTACTTTTCAATTCGTTGGACAATTAAATTGGGTTAAAAAAGATGCAAATCTAAATAACCTGGCTTTATTTGTTGATAATATTACTCTAGGTGAAGATAGAAAAAGTCCAAATTTATCAGCAAGAATAAAGAATGAATCAATATATGATCTACCTTCTTTTGAAGTCATAGCTATATTATATGATGAAAATCATAATGCTATAAATGCTTCAAAAACAGTAAAAGATGGTTTGGCTAGTAATGATAAGACTCTTGTGTATTTTACATGGCCTGAAGCATTCACCAGTGAGCCGTTTATTAAAGATGTTCTAGTTGAGATTAATCCATTTAAGTTTTCATTTTAGTTTTATGAAATTACGTTATTTGGGGATAGATTGGTTTTTAGTTATTTTTCTATTGCCCGTATTATCTGCAGGACTCATAACCATGAAATCTTTTACTGAGAGTTCTCCATATTTCTCTCATCAGTTGATCTGGATAGGTGTTTCTTTTGTTGTTTTTTTTATATTATCATATATTGATTTTAGATTTTTAAAAAGAACCGATGTATTAGTTATTATATTTGGTATTTTTTCATCTTTATTATTACTTTTATTTATATTTGGTCATATTTCAAATGGGGCACAGAGTTGGTTTTCTCTTGGTGGTTTTTCTTTTCAGCCTTCAGATATGATGAAGTTGGTAGTAATACTTATGCTGGCGAAATATTTTTCTCGACGTCATGTAGAGATAGATAATTTTAAGCATATATTTATTTCTGGTATTTATGCTTTTATTCCTTTCTTATTAGTTTTTTTACAACCTGATTTTGGAAGTGCTATTATAATATTTTTTATTTGGATTGGTATGACTTTAGTCTCTGGTATTTCACGTAAATATTTTTTAATTATTGCAGGTATAGGTATTATAGTATTTATATGTCTTTGGTCTTTTGTTTTTCAACCATATCAAAAAAATAGAATTATAAATTTTATAAGACCAATGACGGATATACATAAAACAGGATATAATGTATATCAATCTACTATTGCTGTAGGTTCTGGACAATTAGTAGGGAAGGGAGTAGGTTTTGGTACTCAATCAAGATTAAAGTTTTTACCCGAATACCAGACAGATTTTATCTTTGCAGCTTTTGTAGAAGAGTGGGGTTTTATTGGAGCAATGATACTATTATTATTATTTGGACTTATTATTTGGCGAATATTACATATATCTTTATTAGGATCAACTAATTTTGAAATACTTTATGGTCTTGGATTTTCAATTTATCTGGTAAGTCATTTTATGGTAAATATAGGTATGAATATTGGTATAATGCCTGTGACTGGAATTACTTTACCATTTATGAGTTATGGTGGTTCGCACTTATTAACTGAGTTTATCGGCTTAGGAATTCTTATGGGAATGAATAGGTATAGTAGAGTAGCACATAAAGATGATATGAGAAATGAATTTCTTGGTATATAGTGTAATTAATAATTATCAAAAATTTAAAATGAATAATACAATATTTTTTAGTTTATATAATTTAGCTCATCAATCAGTATTTTTAGATTGGGTGATAGTTTTTTGTGCAAATATCTTAGGGAATATTTTGATATTAATTTCTTGTATATTTTTATTATTTTATACAAATGGATTTATGTCTTTTAAGAACTTTTCTTTAAAGTTAAATCTAGAAGATAGATTTAAAAATTTAATTCTCGTTTTTTCTTCTGCATCTATCGCTTGGGTTTTTACAACTTTTTTAAAGTCAATAATAGCTTCCCCTCGACCCTTTATGGTGTTTAATAGCTTGGTACCATTATTTATTCATGGAGGTATGGATTCATTCCCATCAGGACATGCAACTTTCTTTATGGCACTAGCAGTTTCTGTCTATTTGATTAATAAAAGATTAGGATCATATCTTATTATGGGGGCTATTTTCATAGGTTTAGCTAGAATAGCTTCAGGGGTTCACTTCCCAATCGATATATTATTTGGTTATATTATAGGATTAACATTTTCTATCATTTTTTGTTATATTTTTAAAGGTAAATTCATTAATTCTATACTTGATTATGTGCTTGCTATTTTAACAAAAAGGCTATAAAATAGGCCTATTATGTGGAAAACAAGAATTACAGCATTACTTATTTTATTATTGGGTGTCGGTATAGGTTTTTTTGTTTATAAATCAGAAATTAATCATAGAAATTTAGTTGTTAAAAATTCAACAGCTGAAAAGAAGGAATCTCAAAAAGGTTTAGCAAAATTCCCATTCAAACTTGGTCTTGATCTTTCTGGTGGTTCTCACTTGGTGTATCGTGCAGATGTTTCTTCATTAAGTTCTACGCAAGTACCCGAATCAATGAATTCACTTCGTGATGTCATAGAAAGACGTGTGAATATTTTTGGAGTTTCGGAACCCTCAATACAAGTTCAAGATGGTGGTTTTTCAAATCAAGGAGAACAAAGACTTATTGTAGATCTTCCTGGTGTCACAGATGTATCTAAAGCGATAGAAATGATAGGTGAAACACCCATGCTTGATTTTAGAACAGAGAACCCAGTAAAAGATGCTCCTCAACAAGCAACAGTTGATAAGAATGGAAATGTAACTCTTGATCCATATGCAAGTAAATATATTAAAACTGAACTTACTGGTCGTTTTTTAGATAAAGCAATTCTTGATTTTAATCAAACGACAGGTGAGCCTGTAGTATCTTTGCAATTCAATCCAGAAGGTTCAGCTTTATTTGAAAAAATTACGAAAGAGAATGTGGGGAAAACCGTTGCTATTTTTTTGGATGGAGCACCTATTTCTATTCCTACGGTTAATGAAGCTATTACTGGGGGTAAGGCTGTAATTTCAGGAAATTTTAAACCACAAGAAGCTAAGACTTTAGTTGGACGTTTAAATTCTGGTGCACTGCCGGTTGCTATAGAACTTATCTCAACTCAGACTATTGGTCCATCACTTGGTACTCAAGCTACAACAGCAGGAGTTAAAGCTGCTCTCATTGGATTTATAGCAATCGCTATATTTTTAATTATTTGGTATAGACTTCCAGGGCTTATAGCAACTATTGCATTATCTATGTATGTAGTTATTATGCTTTCAATCTTTAAATTACTTCCTGTAACTTTGACAGCAGCAGGTATTGCCGGATTTATTATTTCTATAGGTATTGCAGTGGATGCGAATGTTCTTATTTTTGAACGTATTAAAGAAGAATTAAGAGGTGGAGGTGGAGTCACAGATTCTATGCATAATGGTTTCAAACGAGCATGGCTTTCTGTACGTGATTCAAATATATCAAGTATAATTACAGCTATCATACTTTACTGGTTTGGGACGACACTCATAAAAGGATTTGCTTTAGTATTCTTAATTGGTGTTATCATTTCTATGATTTCAGCTATATCTATCACAAGAATATTCCTTTATACTCTTAATATTAAAAAAACAAACGGATTTACAAACTTTTTATTCGGGTCGGGTTTTAGTAGTGCTAAATCTCAAAAATTAAACAAAGCATAATTTTACCCCAGTAGGTGATTACGCTTAATCATAAATTATATGTTCATAATTAAATACAAAAAAATATTCGTTTTAATTTCAGTTGCATTAGTTGTATTGTCTATTGGTGCTATTTCATACTTCGGTTTGAATATGGGTATTGATTTCAAAGGTGGGTCTCTTACTGAAGTAGAGTATACAAATGCTCGTCCAGAACAGACAGTGGTAGAATCAAGTTTGAAAACTTTATCTATAGGGCAAGCATTGATACAGCCTATAGGTGAGAAAGGTTTTAGTATTAAAACTCGTGATGTTACAGACAAAGAACACAAAGAAATTATAGGAGTGCTTGGTAAAGATGTAGTTGAGAAAAGTTTTACTTCTATTGGTCCATCAGTGGGGGCAGAACTTGTCCGTAAATCATTGATTTCATTTATTCTTGTATCACTTGGTATTATTTTCTGGATAGCATTTTCATTTAGGAAAGTTTCAAAACCAGTTTCATCATGGAAATATGGTTTAATTGCGATAGTTTCTTTGATTCATGATATTATCATTCCAGTAGGAGTATTCGCTGTATTAAGTCATATATCTGGTGTGGAAGTAGATACACTCTTTGTCGTGGCAGTACTTACAATTTTAGGACTTTCTGTTTCTGACACAATTGTTGTATTTGATCGTATCCGTGAGAATATTCGTATAGGTCATTTTAAAACTTTTGATGAAACTGTTGGCAAAAGCTTGAATCAAGTTTTTGCCCGTTCAATCGCCACTTCTTCTACAGTTATAATAGCATTACTTGCTCTAGTATTTTTTGGTCCTAAAAGTACAAAAGTATTTGCCTTAATGCTTACTGCCGGAATGTTTTTTGGTACTTACTCATCTATATTCCTTGCAAGCCCTATGCTTGTATTCGTAAAGAATTGGTCTGAAAAGATAAGTTAAACTGAACTATTTTAGTTTAACATAAATGCCTCTCATAACTATTCTTGGTGAGGCATTTATGCTATAATAAACGAAGGAAGTTAGTTTATTAATTAATATTACAAATATTGCATTTAATTAATTGTGCGATATATTAACAAAATCATATGTCAATTTTATATATTGTTATAGCTATAGTAGTTGTCGTCGTTTTATTCTTAGTAATTAAATATAATGGTTTTATAACTCTTAGAACTCGTACACAAGAAGCATGGGCAGATATTGATGTTCAGCTTAAGCGTCGCTATGATCTAATTCCTAATCTTGTAAATACAGTTAAAGGATATGCTGCTCATGAAGCAGGAACTTTTGAGAAAGTCACTGAAGCTCGTTCGAAAGCTATGCAGGCAGGTACACTTGCTGAAAAAGGGGAAGCAGAGAATGCATTAACTGGTACGCTTAAGTCACTTTTTGCTATTTCAGAGGCTTATCCAGGGTTAAAAGCGAATACTAATTTTATAGAACTTCAGAAAGAGCTTTCAGATACAGAAAATAAAATTATGGCTTCACGAAGATTTTATAATGGTAATGTTCGTGACTTTAACACAGATGTCCAGATGTTTCCAGGAAATATAATAGCAGGAATGTTTAATTTTAAAGTTCTAGAATTCTTTGAACTTGAACAAGATAGTGTAGAGAAGAATCCAGTAGAAGTAAAATTCTAATTATGAAAAATAAATACTTTGGTTCAGAATTTTATAGCTCAACATTAAATACAATTCTTTTATTTGTTCTAATTATCCTAATGGTTATAGCCTTACGATTCATGTATAGGAATCAAGAAACATATTTACTGAATTTAAAAAATAAGAGCAATATAGTCATGGCAAATAAAACCATACCTAACATAAAAAATAAACTACAAATTATTGGGGATAAAGATGATTTAATTATCTTTTCATTATTGCCAAATTCAAAAGTAAAAGGCATGACTTCATATAAGGGTACTGTAAAAGGCGGTTACTTCTTTGAAGGGAGTATGAATATAAATATATTAGATTCAAATAAAGATATACTAAAAAAGAGTAATGTTATATCTAATGATGAGTGGGCTACATCAAATCCTGTAAATTTTGAAGGAACTATCGATTTTACAGATATAAAAAAGGGTCCAGCTTATTTTGAAATTCACAATAATAATGCATCTGGATTACCAGAAAATGATAAAAGTATTTTAATTCCAATAATTATTGAATAAAAAATGAATTTTTTATCTATAAAAAGTAGAATAAAACAACAAATATTTTTTGTTGTTTTATTTGTAGCTTTAATTTTTTCATTTAAAGTATCAGCGGAAAATGTTAATAATGATATTTTGGTAAAATCATATTCTTACCCATCAATTAATTTTTATATAGATATAAATAAAGATTCTACCGTAGATGTGATAGAAAAAGAAACTTTTAAATTTAATGGAGAGTATCATTTGGGTTGGCGTTCGCTTTTACTAAATAAGATAGATGATATAACAGACATACAGGTCATAGATGGAAATACGAATATTCCCTTAAATTATACATCTTCCAGATTAGAAAAAACTAATTCAAATAACTGGGGTTATTATACTGTATTTCAACAAAATGGTTCGAAAAATATTGAATGGTATTTTAATGAGAAGGATAGTATACATTCTTGGATTTTGAAATATAAATTACATGGAGCGATTGGTTTTTATAAAGATCATGATGAATTATATTATAACTTAGTCACTGATTTTACTGTACCGATTGATCGTATTGATGCTATTGTCATCTTGCCTGAAGACATAAAGATAGATGAACTTTTTTCATCATATTTATCAAACTCAAAAGGATATTTTGGAAAAGAAAAAGTAGATAATAGGACTTTTGTATTTTATGCAAATTCTATAGAACCAGGTGGAGATTTTACTATTGCACCAGGTTGGCAAAAAGGGATGATTGATAAAAATGCTTATTGGCTTGATTTTATGAGTATTTACAGGAATTCAATTTATTCTATTCTTTTAATATTACTAACAGGATTAGGAAGTTTAATTTATTGGTATGTAAGGGAGAAAAGACCAATGAATAAGATGACTATTATTACACAATTTGAACCTCCAGAAAATCTTCCTCCTGCAATGGCAGAAATAATTCTTAAAGAGAGGATTTCTGATAAAGCACTGCCGGCTACTATTATTGATTTAGCTTATAGAGGATATCTTACAATTAAAGAAGAAAAGTATTCCATAAAAGAAAAAATAATGAATGGTAATGGTTTTTTAATATATTTAATTGTTATTCCAATTTTCTTTTTTGAATTAAAAGATTTAATAAGTAAACTTTCATTAAGTTATGTTCTTTTGTCTGGAATTATTATTGTATTTATGCTTATTAAATTAATTCTTTCATCAAGTGGTAGTGAATATGTCCTTACTAAAACAGATAAAGATAGAGGTAACCTTAAAGAATATGAGAAAAAATATTTGAGAGTTCTTTTTAGCTCAGGTGAAAGCTTCTCAACTTTTAAAGAAAAGAATAATACAGATAGAAATCATTCTCAAGATATGTATAAACAGATTCAAGAGGTAAGAAAGATTCTTTATAATGAAATGGATATAAATATAAAAGCTTATGAAGTAGCACCAAAATGGACAAATAGAGCTTCATATTTAGGTATTATTTGGTTTATATTTATTTTTGTTAATACATTTTTATTAAATATTTCTGGTGGATTTAATCAAAGATATTTTATAATTATAAGTGTTATTATTTCATCTTTAATTATTTATCTAACTTTAACAAACCCAAGATTAAATACGGAAGGTAGAGCTCTTAAGGCCGAATGGCTTGGTTTTAAATTATATTTAAATACAGCAGAAAGATATAGATTACAAAATTTAACACCAGAAATGTTTGAAAAGTATTTATCTTATGCAATGGTTTTTGGTATTGAGAAAAAGTGGGCTAAAGCTTTCGACGATATGAATATATCAGCTCCATCTTGGTATACCGGAGGAGTATATAATTCATCTGGTGTAATAGCTGGATCAATGGCTTCTAACTTTTCTGCATCTAGTTTTTCATCATCATTTAGTTCAAGTTTTGCTTCGTCTTTTAGTAGCGCTGGTGGAGCTGGAGGAGGTTCTGGTGGTGGTGGCGGAGGAGGCGGGGGAGGTGGAGGAGGAGGCGGTGGTGCAAGTTAATTATTATGATATAGTATACAAATATATGGCAACACTTTATACCGAACAATCAAAAAATGTTTCAAAGACTTGGATGCTTATGAGCGTCTTCTTAATCATTGTTATAGGACTTGGTTTTGTTTTCTCTAGGATGTATAGTAACCAAAATATTTTATATATATTTGTAATTTTCTCTTTAATTATGAATATTACGAGTTATTGGTATTCAGATAAGATTGCTTTGTCTTTAGCTAAAGCTACTCCTGCGACTCGGGCAGAATATTTCGATTTCTATACTATAGTTGAGAATTTAGCTATAACCGCAGGTCTTCCAATGCCGAAGATATATGTGATAGAAGATCCTTCACCGAATGCTTTTGCGACTGGTAGGGACAAGAATCACTCTGCCATCGTCATGACTACAGGACTCCTTTCTATTATGAGTAAGACAGAGCTTGAAGGAGTAGTTGCTCATGAGATGAGCCATATAGGGAATAAGGATATGCTTCTCTCTACTGTAGCTGTAGTTCTTGTTGGCTTTGTGGCTATCGTTTCAGATATGATGATCCGTATGTCTTTCTTTGGTGGTAATAGAGATGATAGAGAGGGTAATGGACTATTCATGATAATTGGTATTGTGGTAGCGATTCTTGCACCTATAGCAGCGACTTTGATACAACTTGCAATCTCTAGAAAAAGAGAATTTTTAGCTGATGCATCGGGATCTTTACTTACTCGTTATCCGGAAGGCCTTGCTTCTGCACTAGAGAAGATATCTTTATATGGTAAACCAATGCAAACTCAATCAAATGCTATTGCTCATTTGTATATTGCAAACCCACAAGGGTCAGGCAACTTCGCAAAAAAAGTTGGAAGTCTTTTCTCAACTCATCCTCCAGTAGAAGAGAGAATAAAGAAACTAAGAGGGAGTTTATAATATATATGCAAAGATAATATCTTTGCATGATTTTCTTGGTAAAAAATTAAATATCTAGTATGATACACCCTAGATGTTCTTTACAAATGCAGGTTTATATTTTTATTTTAAACCTGTGTATATGATAAGATTCTTCGGAATTTTATCATTTGGCTTGAGCTTCGGCTCAAGCTTAAGGAGAGGTCGCATAGTGGTCTAGTGCACTACCTTGGAAAGGTAGCAAGGTGTTAAAGCCTTCGAGGGTTCAAATCCCTCTCTCTCCGCAAAAAGAATAAACCCGAAAGGGTTTTTCTTTTTTACGGAGAGAAGTAAGCCATTGGTATGGCTTACATGAGGGATTTGAAGACCTTTTCTTTGTGAGTGTACTCACGAACGGGAAAGGTGTACAGAATCTGTAAGATTCAAAAAGCGTACTCGCGGTCCCTCTCTTCGCCTTCGTTTTTAATCTTAATTTATATGGTTCAATTTTGGCGACTGTGAGAGATAGGGAACTTCTGGTATACTAATTTAATGGAAGAAAAAAGAAAACCCAGAAATATTGTGATGTGGCTTAAAAGCATTGATGATCATGCTCTTTCAAATTTTCACAATAGAAAAGGAGTTGCTTATCATAAATTTTTTAAGGAAATTAGTGAAAGAGACAACTTTAGATTTGCTTATGATATTGAATCATATATTGGCAATGGTAATTTTTCGAATGTGGCAATATATAAAGAAGGAGAAATAGTAAAAACAAATGAAGAATTTAAAGCGGATGTTATTTATCAATTTAAAAAAATGGCGAATTTAGATTTTGATAGGAGTAACGTTGTGATCACAAATACTCCAGAATTTAAAGATTTTTGTTTAAAAATAAATACATATGATTATATGCCTCAATTTTTTCCGAAAACATTTTTAGCTAAAAATTTAGATGAGATAAAAGAAGCTTTAAATAAAATTAAAACTGAAAAAGTGGTTTTAAAACCAAATAAAGGATCAAATGGAGATGATGTTTATATATGGAATATAAATGAAGTAGATTTTAATTCAATCCCAAAAGACAAACTTGAAGACCAAGGTTTTCTTGTTCAAGAATTTATAGATACTAGTCTAGGCATTCCTAATATTGCTATCTCTTATCACGACCTTAGAATCATTACTCATGGTGACAAGATCTCACTGTGCCATGTTCGTCAGCCAGTTCCGGGAACTCTAATAAGTAATTCTCATAGGGGAGCCTCTATTACTGAGATAGATATTGATTCAATACCACCATTTATTTTAAATTTTTATAGTGAAGTTCATACAGAGATTATTAAAAAATACCCCAAGCCTTTATACAGTATGGATATAGGAATAGGGAAGAATGGACCAAAATTAATTGAACTAAATTCGCATACAGCTTTTCCTGGAGAAAATTTCAAATGCATGGATAGGTTTATAAATAATTTGATTGATCATTTGGAAACGATTCAGTAATATCATTATTTTTCAAGTAATTCAGTTCCAACAGTGTACCATACTGCCCGCAAAAAGAATAAACCCGAAAGGGTTTTTCTTTTTTACGGAGAGAAGCAAAGTATCTGCATACTTTGCGTGAGGAATTTGAAAGACTTTTCGTTCTCTGGTATTAACCAGAGCGAAAAGCATTTGACTATGTAATAGTCAAAACATGTAATCATGGTCCCTCTCTCGTTTACATCGAAAAAGTTTTAGTCGAGGTCAAAAAGCGT
>CAIOXR010000109.1 GCA_903862375.1 uncultured bacterium | reverse complement strand
CGCGACCTTAGTCGCGGTGTTTTAATGTGAGTATTATATTTGTATTTATATGCTTTTAGCTATTCTTGCGAATGTTTCTGGGTTGTTTTGAGCAATATCAGAAAGAATTTTACGGTCGATTATGATATTCTTCTTCTTTAATCCATCGATGAATCTACTGTATGATAACTCAAGTGGTCTGATTGCAGCATTGATACGAGTAGTCCAGAGACTTCTTGCATCTGCTTTCTTATCTTTCCTGTGTGCGAAAGAGTAAGCACCTGCATGTCTTAGTGCATCTTTAGCTTGAGCTTTCTTTGTACTTCGTCCAAAACGGAATCCTTTAGTCTGAGCAAGGATATTCTTTCTGTGTTTGTTTTTAATTGTTCCTCTTTTAACTCTTGTCATATAATTTATTAGTAATTATTAATATTTATGCGTTTGGTAAATATGTTCTCTTGTTTTTATTTGAAATTTGGAAATTGTTTGTTTTCTTTCCTGCTAGTTGCTTGGTACGAGATTGCTTTGCATTAAAGTGGTTAAATCCAGGTGCACGAGACAATATCTTTCCATTCTTTGTAACCTTTAAACGTTTTGTTAATGATTTATTTGTTTTTATCATATATATTATTTATCTTTTTCTATTGTAATGGTTGGACCTTTAGGACCCTTTCTATAATCTTCTGCTACTTTATAATTCTCTGTTATAAGGTGAAGCACTCGATCTAGTCTTTCTCTTAAGAATGCATCTGCCATATATTTGGAACGTCCTGAAAGGAAAAGTTCTACTTTGATACGGTGACCTTCTTTAAGCCATTCTGAAGCTTTTCTAGCTTTTAAAGCGAGGTCATTCTCTCCAGTACCAATCTTTATCTGAACCGATTTAGTTTCTGTAGTTTTAGCACCTGCTTTGGCTTTTTTTAACTTTTTATTTTGCTCATATTGATATTTACCAAAATTCGCAATTTTTACTATTGGAGGATTCGTATTGGGAGAAATTTCGATAAGATCAAATCCTTGTTCATTTGCCATTGCAAATGCATCTTTAAAACTCAAAATGCCAAGGTTAACACCTTCGTTTGAGATTACACGAACCTCAGAGACTCTTATTTGATTGTTTATTCTTTCTCTCAATTTTGTTTTCCGATAGAAGTAAAAGGTGTGAAACTTTTAGCCCGACTTAACTTAGATATTACAAATAAGGATACTTACTGTATAATCTTTGTCTGTCGTGAAAAAATAGATTACCTACCTGTTTAAAATACTAGCATATCTGTGTTATTATGGCAAGATGAAAGATCGGATTATAAATGTGTATAAAAAGACAGGAGAAACACCGCTTGATTGTATAAATAATATAAAAAAGGTTGATCAAGAGTTGCGATTCGTACCGATGACTTATGCAGGAAGGCTTGATCCCTTAGCAGAAGGGGTACTTATAGTACTTACTGGGGATATGTGTCATAAAAAAGATGAATATCTATCTTTAACAAAAGAATACGAACTAGATGTACTTTTTGGTTTTAAAACTGATACGTATGACGTAATGGGGAAAATATTAGAAGAAGATTCATCAGGGAAATTATTTGAAAAGTCTTCAGGTGCGGTAGAAGGGAGCTTGAGCCAGACTATTTCAAATAATTTATCTTCTGACTTCATTTCCAAAATACAAAAAGTTCTTCCAGAATTTATAGGTCGCATAAAGCAATTATATCCACCATATTCTTCAAGAACAGTGAAAGGTAAACCCTTATTCGAATGGGCAAGAGAAGGAAAGATAGATGAGATAGAAATTCCTAGTCATGATGTTTATGTGGAGAATATTGAAATTATTGGACAGACTACAATTTGTGGTCAGATTTTACTTGGTGACATAAAAGAGAAGATTTCAAAAGTCAGTGGAGATTTCAGACAAGAAGAAATACATATGGATTGGCAAAATAGTTTACAGAGTAAAGAACAGATAGAATTCTTGGTAGTGAAGTTAAAAATTATTTGTGGAAGTGGGGTATACGTCAGAAGCATAGCAAATGAATTAGGAAAGAAGCTAGGTATACCCGCATTAGCCCTAAAAATCGTACGTACTAAAGTAGGGGAATACGGTATATAGGGTTGGAGTTTGAAGAAGCTCTAACTTGAATAATTTTGGTGTATAATATATAAATGAATAATAAAACAAATTGTATAATAATTCACGGATGTCCTTCAAACAAAGAAGAGGCAATAGATCCAAATAGGAGGACATATGATAAGCATTGGATTCCGTATATAAAGAAGAATTTGATATTAAAAGGGATTGATACTGAAACTCCAATGATGCCAACTCCTTGGGATCCAGATTATGATGCTTATAAAAAAGAATTTGAAAAATATTTAGTTACTGAAAATACTATCTTAATTGGGCATAGTTGCGGATGTGCTTTTCTTGTCCGCTGGCTAGGTGAGTCAAAGAAGATTATAAAAGAGTTAATTCTTGTTGCACCATGGAAAATTTCCAAAGAAGATGATTTAAATAAAGAAAAGTTTTATACATTTCCAATTGATGAGACTATTAAGTCTAGGGTGGGGGAGATAATCATGTTTACTTCTGACAATGAAGCAAAAGACGGTAAGAAAAGCTTAGAAATGTATAGGGATGCTCTAGGAGGTAAAATTATTGAATTAAAAGGAAGAGGGCATTATATATTAAAACATATGGTGACAGAAGAGTTCTCAGAGCTTTTAGATGAGATTGTTTAATATTTTTTTCAAATATTTATTCTTTTAAGTTCGGATAATAAAAAATAACCTTATAATTTAAGGTCAAATATATTTGATTAGTATAAATTCGAACCTATTGACTTTAACAGTCTGGTTGCTATAATACTTATATAAATACGAAAAAGGCACCGAACGGGCTAGTCCCTAAGGTTCCTTTTTCATTTATGAGTATATTCTATTTTTTTCTTAATATCTTTATTATCTAGATAATCGTAATATCTTATAGTTATCTTCTTATATAAAGATGAAGCAAATTTTCTATTTGGAAAAAGTATTTTCTCAAATCTTTCTTTATGAATTAAATAATCAACAACCTTTTTATAGTCTCCATCACCAGAAATTAATATTATTTTATTAAAATCACTATTTTCAATTAGATTTTTCATTATTTCAAAAACGATATCAGTATCTACATTTCCTTTCTTTTTCGTAATGGCATATTCATTATGCTCTTTAAATATTATAATAAATCCAGCTTTCTGAATTTCTTTATACCGGTCGATCTGGGGAATTCTCCGTGCCATTTTGTTGGGGTGTCCGGAAGATCAAGAGTAAGAGCAAGATCAAGAGTAAGATCCAGGGACGAAAGGCGCGCGGTGGACCGGACCATTCGCGATAAAGGATCGATCGATGGTTCAACGCTGGGCTTTGCCTCCCCCGCCCTACCGCGGTCGAATCAGGATTTCCTCGACGATCGCCCGGGGCGGCAGATTGATCGCCAGCCAGGCGCATTCGGCGATGTCGTCCGCTTGAAGCATTTTGGCGCGGGCCTCCGGCGCGGGAGGCGAGGGGCGCAACTCGAGAATCGG
>CAIOXR010000108.1 GCA_903862375.1 uncultured bacterium | reverse complement strand
CATAGAGTTTGATTTTATATATTTATCAAAACATAAATGTAATAATTGCACTAATTTTGAAAATTATTTTATTAAATTTGTCTTTAATGTTATAATTCTTTGAATGGATAATTATTCTTATAAAAGAATTTTTCAATTTTTTAAACAATTCCTAAAACCTTATTTTGGGTTGTTTTTTATTTCCACTATATTATCAGCTATTAGTTCTGCAGTTTGGTTATATAATGCTTATGCTTTAGCAAGTATTGTGAATTTTGTTGTAGGACATAAAGCCGGTCAATCACTTTCTCCACTTTATCAAATATTTGTAATTTGGTTCTTCGTCATTCTTATCCGGTATATCACTGTATTTCTATCTAAATACTTAGGTATGAGTATGTCAGAAAAAGCAAAAAAGGATGTGGAATTATATTCTATTAAGCATTTATCATTATTAAATATCGCTTGGCATGAAAAGGAAAACTCTGGAAATAAATTAAAAAGAATAGATAGAGCGGCACAGAATATTATCGATGGAATGCGTTTATGGCTTGGGTCTATCGTTGATATTACAGTCAGTGTCGTCGGATCATTTATTATTATTTCACATTTTGATAAGACTCTTTCTATTTTACTTATTGTCTACCTTGGAATATATTTTTTGATTTCAAGATTTACTCGGGCTAAAGCTATAAAAGCGATGGCTGCTATAAATATTAAAGATGAGGAAATATCTGGCTTATTTTTTGAAATTATTTCAAATATTCGAACTATTAAAGTACTTGGTATGGCAAAGAGTATTTTAAATTTTGCTAATATAGGAATTGCTGATTTTGCAGAAAAGGCAAAGAAAAGAGTGTATTGGTTCCAAATGGCGAATATGTTAAGAGGATTATGGGAAGGGATAGCTCGTATATCACTTTTTTCCTTTGTAATTTGGGGTATATTTCAAGGACACTATGAGGCTGGATTTTTAATATTATTTTATGGATACTTTGGTACATTAACTTCTTCAATTGGCAGTCTTTCTGATGTTATGCAGGAAGTAGCTTCTTACAAAGTAAATATCGGAAGAGTTCTAAGTATGCTAGACGAGCCTATCGATATAGATAGTGAAAAAGATAAAGTACAATTTCCTTCACAATGGCAATCAATTTCTATAAAGAATATTTCTTTCAACTACGATGATAATACGGTTCTTAATGGTATAGACCTTCAAATTAATAAAGGTGAGAAAGTTGGTATTGTCGGACTCTCTGGTGCAGGTAAATCTACACTTTTTAAACTTTTACTTAAAGAATATGAAAATTATGATGGTGAAATACTTATTGGAGATATACCATTAAAAACAATTAATAAATCAAGCTATGTGAAGAATATCGCTCCTGTACTTCAAGAAACAGAAGTATTCAATATGTCACTCAAACTGAATATTGTATTAGCAAATAATGATGAGATAAATAATGAGGAATTATTTGATGTAGCCTTGGATGTTGCACATGTACGAGATTTTCTTCCTAAGCTCAAACAAGGCACAGAAACCCTCATAGGAGAGAAAGGCGTAAAGCTTTCAGGAGGAGAACGCCAACGCCTAGGTATTGCTAGAGCTGTATTCAAACAACCAGAAATTCTATTTTTAGATGAAGCTACTTCTCATCTAGATAGTGAGTCAGAGCAAAAGATTCAAGATTCACTAAAGAAATTCTTTAAGAATGTTACTGCAATAGTTATCGCTCATAGACTCTCAACTGTAAAAGAAATGGATAGAATTGTTGTTATAGAGGGTGGAAAGATAATTGAAGAGGGAACTTTTGATAAACTTTATGCTGATAATGGTCGTTTCCGTGAATTTTGGGATAAACAGAAAATATAATTATACTTAAATATTCTTAATTATTTCTAGTGTCATAAGTGATCGATAATCCTTGAGAGTATCCACTGGACCAATAATCTCTTCTAGTTTTCTTATTAGTTCCTCTTTTGTAATCCAAAGTAATTTCATACCTTGCTCATAATCTTCTACAGGTTTTGGACTAGAAGGTAATCCATTTAGTTTCGCTGTGCAAATAATACTTTGAAAATATGTCATATTTGAATAGGTATATGATCCAAAGCTACCTATTGGCAAGATATCCTTAATAACACAACCTGTCTCTTCTTTAACTTCACGCATAAGTGCACCCTCCCATGTTTCTCCATCATCTACACCACCGCCAGGTAGTGGATACATACGACCCACTTCTTCTCTATATTTAATAGATGCTATTTTACCTTCGTCGTTAAACAATAGAACATATATAGATGGTCTTACAGAATAATCTTTAATATCTCCTTTTAAAACATACCCAAAATCTTCAGCATTAAAATGGTTAGGTAAATATGGGTATGATATTTTCATAAGTTAATTATAACATGAAAATTATAAGATCATTCTCTTTATAAACTATCTACATATTGCTGTTATTTATAATTTTATCTAAATCAAAAGTTAAAAGTGATACATTTCCAATATCACCTAAAAGCATTCCTGTTTCCAGAAAATGTAAAAGACGAATTATACCTCCACTGGTAACAATTAATATCTCACCATCCTTATTTATTGGGAGTAATTGAATTTCTTTCAGTATTTTTAATACTCTATTTTTTACATCTTCTATTGATTCACCACCATATGGTCTCCAATCGTACTGAAGAGATTTATGTATTATTTTACGCTCTTCAGTAAAAATTTGACCATCAAAAGTACCCATACTTAATTCTATTAATTCGTCATGGAATGATATAGGTATATTTAATTCGGAGTTAATAATTTCTGCTGTCTGTTTTGCTCTTTTTTGTGAAGATGAATAAATATGTTTAATACTTTTAGGAATTGAGGGAGCAATTATTTTTGCCTTATGAATACCTTCGGGAGATAATTCTTCGTCTATATGACCATTAAATATACCTTTTTTATTTAATTCAGTTAAACCGTGTCTTATCGCATAAATTTTCATATGCTGATTATATCAGATTTAGAGGTATTAATGTAGTAACATAAGTAACAAGGACAGTCCTTTCTACATCAGTAGAGAAT
>CAIOXR010000107.1 GCA_903862375.1 uncultured bacterium | reverse complement strand
CTTGAGTAACAATAACTTTATCTTTATTAATAAACTGCAATAAGAAAAAACCTCCAATAAAAATAATGATGGTAATTAAAATTATCTTCTTTATACGATTAGGTGAGAAAAAGTCTTTAATAGCAAATTCTTTGTGACGAATCTTTTTCTTGAATAAATAGTTGTTGACCTCTTCTTCTGTAGTAAACCATGATCGTCCTTTTTTGACTCCATGAATTTCACCTTTTCGAATTAAATAACCGAGGTAATCTTGTGAATAACCTGAAAATTTTGATGCTTGGTTCAAAGATATTATTTTTTTGAATGATTCCATTTTAGCTATATTTTTATAGATATCTCGGATAGACGAGTATCATAATATTAGTATCTCGGGTATACGATAACTATAATTATGATATATCGTTCACACGATATTTCTAAAATAAAAATATCGTATTGCCGATATATGATATTTACAATAATATTATAGCAATATAGACACTTTTCTGCAAAAGAAAAGCTTGAGTTATCCACTGTTTTATATTTTACTTTTTATAATTGAAGATCTTAGGTAAAATTGTAAATACTAATAAATATAATATAAATACGAAGATGAAAACAATACCAACTATAATATATGCATAATTATATAGGGTTTTTTGATTATTAGCTTTATTTATCTGGAAAGTACCCTTATTTATCAAATCTAATTGATTATTTGCGTATCTATAGATAGAAATATAATATAAGCCACTATTCTCAAATGAAGGTATAGTGACCTTCGTAAAGCCATCTTTGTCTTTCAAACGATAAAAGAAATACTGACTTAAAATAACCTTATTATGATCCCTAACTTCTACCCATGAATCATCATTTTTATCAACTGATGAATAATTTGTTTTAATATCGATTGGTGCGTCACCATCTAAGTAGAGATTACTATCTAGTTTAAAATCATAATTTGATGAATTTTGAACAACTGTAAATATAACATCATTAATCTCTTTTACTTTTTCATTCGGTGATAGTTCAGTCCCCCAAGTATCTTTATTGTGTGGATTATGAATAATACTTATCAATGAGCCTGAAGAATAATTCCCAGCTTTATCTCTACTAAATAATGAATAAAAATACTTTTGATTTTCTTTTACATTACTATCAGTGACATAATTACCATTACCTTCATATACAAGATAACCATTTGATGGACTACCATGATAACGATCTGTATTCTTCATCACTCTAATGTAATCAAAATCTTTATCTATAGGATTAATCCATGAAAGAGTCACACTATCAGAGCTAGAAAATATATCGAGATGAGTCGGATTACCTGGAGGATTCGTATCTAGTAGTGAAAGGGTTCGAAAAATTTGATTCTCTATAGAATTTGTTTTTCTAAGTAAAGTCTCTGTCTCAATACTAAAATAGTAAAGTGTTCCTTCTTTTAAATTTGTTAATTCTATTTTGTGATCTAAGGTAAAATTTATATTACTAACTGTTCCATCTTTATAATCAGGACTTGTCCCCCATTTAAGATTGGACATAGTAGGGATAATACTCTTCCATTTTATAATTGCATTATTATAGCTGACCTCTACAGTAAGATTATAAAAGTTATTATCACTAATAATACTTCCACTAGAAGAATTATTAGTAGGATTGACAGGTAGTATAGGATTACAATCTTGTGGACAATTAAACATGTCTTCCCCAGGACCACATATATTATCCACTACACAAGTACCTGCTACATTTAAGTTTAAATTTATGCCATCAGATTCTGAGAATGATACAGAATAATTAATTAGAAAAATAAAAATTACTAAAAATAATTTGTCAGAAAATTTAATTTTCATAAAGTAGTTGCTGTAGCAATTATAGTAACATTATACTGTCCTGATGTCTGTATATGATCTGCTCCTGTTTCTGCTCTGAATCTAACCGTTGCAGTAGATCCACTTGGTATATTTGAAGTATTATTCCCTGCTACTACTTTTGGAGTAGTAGAAAGACCATCCCAACATTTATCTGTCGTCTCTAGTGTTCCTGTATTACAGACAGATCCATTATCTTTAAAACGAGAAATGGTTTCAGATCCTTCTGGAGAGAAACCAAACGAAGAACTAGTCGAAGCATTATTGAAATTAAAATCTGGATCAGATCCAGCTGGAGTATAATCTGCAAGTGAGTCAACAGCAGACTTCATAGCAGGTGTTGTAGATGATGCGATAGACATAGTGTAACCTGCTGTATTATCAGTCGTAACTACCCAAGACATTGTACCCTCACTAGATCCTCCAGAAAGACCTGCCATGGAAGACATTACCAAATCTGTAGGACTTGATATAGCTATAGAACTTTCTCCCATTTGCCAATAACCAGCATGCATATAGTAATTCGTACTATTTGAATCTCCTGTCCCTAATTCACCTAGCGTGTCATTTAATTTATAATTAGAACTAGAGCCATCTGCACCTCCAATATTTAAACTATCAGATTGAATCTTATAAGTAGAACTTTGCATATAATCTGCAAAAATCTTATTAGAAAAAATTAATAACGATATTATAATCGATACTGAAATAATAATACGACTACTTTTTATAGAGTGATTATAAAAATTCATAATAATAAACTAAAATCAATATTATTTTTTCCTAAGTTCAAAACGAGTAAGTAAATAATATACTAGAGAAATAATAATTATTAAACCAACAAATGAAGCTATGAGTATTTTCCAAGGTATTATCCAGAATGATAATCCAGACTCTTGGTTAGTATTACCATAACCAGGATAAAGTGAAAGATTGGCAGTATAACGGCCTAAACCAGAACCCTCTTTCCATAATACTTCACGATAACGAATAGAGTCAGGCAGAGAGAAGTATGCATCGACAGGGATTGAATCTACTTCTTTGCCTAGTATATTTTTAATTATTATCTTGCCATGAGGAACTAAGTGAACATTACCATCATTCTTAAATGATATTTCAAATCCTTTTGGTCTATTTTCATAAAAAGCTTTACTAGGACCAAGTATTTTAAAATTTTCTAAATTTCCAGATTCTTTACCTTCACCATTTATTCTTAGGAAGAATAATGAACCAATTCTAGAAACTAAACGAGCTTTACCTTCTGTCTCTTTAGACTGTTCACTACTTAGAACTTCTGGCTCATTAGAGACTATAAGTGCCCCGTAGTAACCCTTAGGTTCAACATCCATAGGAACAGAAATTTTTACAGGGATAACTATCTTCTCACCTAAATCAAGAGAAAATTCACTAACTTCTGGCTCCATGAAATTCTTTATAGAGTAAGGACCCTTCTCATCTCCTAAAAGTTTAATGGTAGATTGAGAATCATTCGTCCCTATCATATCTTCAGCAGTAAGCTTGAATTTAACCTTTTTACCTATACGATTAGTTATAGTAATACTTTTAGTTACAGTCTCACCTGGGTTTACGAATATTTCTGTTTTACCAGGCTCAACTATAAAATCATTCTGCGTTGGCAAATCAATTTTTGATATTTGAAAAGCAAATGATTTAGCGGAAATAAATAAAAATATAAAAACAAAAAAACCTATGATTATTTTTATAAAATTACTTTTTAAATTTTTGATATTTTTCATATTACAATTCTGTAGCTGTTATTAACAAAATATTGATACAAGAGACAATATATAACAGCTTTTATAGTATTCCACTTATAATTTATTTAATTAAATTGATTTAGGTATTATATAGAAAAATACAAATTATAAATAAATTATAAGGCTGTGGCTGTCGCTGTTATAGTAGCTGTATATGTTCCTGAAGCAGCATAGACAGCATTCTGTTGAGCAGCAAAACATATATTAGAAGTAATTCCTGCACTTGGAGTTACACCAGCTCTACTTGCTATGACAACATCTGAAGTACTAAAACCTCTATACTTTCCTAATACATCAGGAACACCTGTACCAGTATTACCGCAATTAGATTGTGTCCCCCATGTACCAGTAGGTACATCTGTGCCATAAGCAGAATAACCAAACTCTTTTGTACCAGAGGCTACACCACCCCAAGCATCTGCAGTCCCAGGAGTTGCTTCTGTATAATCTACAAAGTTATCAACTGATCCATTTTTAAGTGCAGGAGTAGTAGAAGCTTTCACTGCAAGTGTATAACCAGTGGCACTATTAGTAGCAACAACCCAAGAAGATGAACCTATAGATCTATCTGAAGCAATACCTATATTTGGAGTCATTGTTGTATCTGAGCCATTACTTATAGTAACACCAGAAGTCACATTCAGAGTAACAATTACATCATCGTTAACAGCAGTCGCTGTAACAATAGTAGGTTCAAAAGATATATATACCATTTGCACAAAAAATAATGATATGAGTGAAGATATAAAAATTTTTTTACCAGTAGTTATTTTCATTTTATTATGTTTAAT
>CAIOXR010000106.1 GCA_903862375.1 uncultured bacterium | reverse complement strand
TAAAATCACAATTAAATAAAAATATTTCTAAAAATACCATAGTTTATAATCTTTCAAAAGTTGGTTGGCATTCTGCTGATATAGAAGAAGGTTTTACAAATATTAATAACAAAATTGAAGAAAAGCACTTAGACCCTTTTTTAAAAAAAGAAAATATTTTTGATAAATACAGAGAGTCGACAGATGGAGTTGAACAAATAAAGGATAAAGTAAAAGAAACAATTGAATCAGAAAAAAATAAAATAACAGATATATCAACTTCTGTAATAAATACAGAAGTTAGTATTGATAGTATTTTAAACAAAAATAAAGTGATTAGTTCTGATGTAAGTCAGAGTGTGGATATAGGTATAAATAAAAAAGATTATGAAATATCAAATTCTACAGATATTGAGCCATATAAAATAGAAGTTGCAGAAGAAAAGGTTACTAATTCAAATCCTGTTTTAATAAATTTAAATAAAGTAGCATCTATACAAGAAAATGAATCTGAAAAGATAGAGCCAAGCGTCAATATAGAATTATCTAAAGAAAAAGATAAGATTACAGATATTTTTATTCCAACTATTAATAAAACACCTTTTAATTTGCCTAAAAATGATCCAAAAAATAGTGAAAAAATATTTACTCCAGAAATCACTGTTCCCTTAATTAATGAGAACTCTGATATGAAAGCTCAAATTGATTCTATAGTAAATGGGACGAAAAAAGATGTACCTGTTAAACCATCATCTCTATCTGAGTTTATAGTAGATGTATCACCTAAAAATGCAATGATATCTTCTTATTCTCAAGATGTTTTATTATCTAAAAATGAAAATGTTATTAACGATAATGAAGAAGAAACAAATGATATTATTGTTCCAAGTAAGAAAAAAAATAATTTACTTAAATTTGGTATTATTGCATTTGTCGTAAGTATTATATGTGGTATGATTTTTGCTTTTGTTCAAGGATATATAAAATTCCCTTGGTCTAAATTTAGTTTGTCAGTTGTAAAAAAGGATCCTAAAATAATATTATTAGAATCACCAACTGTAATTTCATCATTGAAATCATACAAAGTAGATACAAATATTAAAATTATTTCACCTTCTCTTTCAAATATAACTACTGGTCTTTCTAGTGGAGAGGTTGTAAAATCAAATGAAAAAGATTCAATAACTATTGGTATTAAAGGTATAATAAATAGTTTGAATAGTAAAAAATATTTAGATTATAATGTAGATGTTAGTAGTTCTATTCTAAAAAATAATATAATTAGTAATTGGAAATATGATGGATCTAAAATATATATATCTATTCCTGATCTTAAACAAGTGATTAAGAATAATTATCCAGAACCATCAGATATTAGTTTATCTCCAAATCAATTTGGTTTAATATTAGGAGAATTTTCTAATCCCGTACAAAATATTATAAAAAGAATCGATAGTACCGATATTCTGTCGCACGGCTTGTCTTCTTCAATGAAAAATGAAGTTTTTTCTATATTTAGAGAGTTTATAGGATCATTAGAATATAGAGCATTAAGCAATGAATTAATTCATGGAGTAGATACTTATCATTATGAAATGGTGGTTACAAAACCATCTACAAAGAAAGTATTATCAAGAATTACTGATTTGTTTTTTCCACAATTAAATTCAGATCAAAAGAAAAATTTAGATGAAATTATTGGGTCTTCGTCTATAAGTTCTTTTGAGGTTTGGGCAGATAAGAATAATGATAGTTTATATCAAATTAAATTTGTTTTAAATGTACCACTATCGAGAGTTCTAGGATTGAATGATAGTGGAATTGCTGGAAATGAAGTTAAGCTAGATTGGATAACTACTTTTTATGATTTAAATATTGAAAATAATATTAATATTCCTTCAAATAATATAAATGTTGAAACTTTTATAAATAATATTAAGGATATAAAAATTAAAAATAGTATTTCAACGTTCAAACCTCAGGTTAATTTATTAAAAAATGCAATTGGTTCATATGGTATTCGCTCTAATCCTGCAGGAAGTTGTACTAATCCAAATCCTGGATCACTCTTTTCTCCACAAGGTCACAAAAAAGTGGCTGACAATGCAGTCAGTTCTATATCTAGTTCTATGATTTCTATATTAAGTGCTACAAATGGAGCGGGGTATTGCTATTCTACCCCATCAAGTTGGGCATTATCAGTTCCACTGAATAATGTCAGTCATAATTCTTTGGATGTAAATAGTATTGCTAGCCCTTTATATTATTGTGTAGATAGTACTGGAACAATAAATACTTTGTCTACAGTCATAAAAGGCCCAGTTTGTAAATAATAATTTTTTCCACTTTACCTAGATTTTTTAGGTTTTTTCTGGTATAACTGAGTAGTTAGTTTATATGGTGCCTATAGTGTAATGGTTAGCACTAGAGTTTGTGGAACTCTCAGTCTGGGTTCAAATCCCAGTAGGCACCCACGAGTCAGCGGTAGGTTTATAGACCGACACGCTTACAAATTAAAGAATTTTGGTTCATGACCTATATGGCTGAATCTTCTTATTTGCACTTAATTATAGATAGGTATACTATATCAACATACATTGATATAGTATATATTGTGAATAAAAAAATAAACATAAAAGAATATTTGAATGCACTTGCTGAACCTAATAGATTGGCAATTTTGGCATTTTTAAAAGATGGAGAAAAATGTGCTTGTGAAATACATCCAAAACTTAAACTCCCCCAAAACCTATCATCTCATCATTTGAAGGTATTAAAAGATTTAAATTTGTTAAGAACTCGACGTGAAGGAAATAAAATAATTTATTCTCGTAACGAAGAATCAATTAAGAACTATCAATTAGAATTAACAAAAATAATAATATAAATATATGGGAACAGTAAAAATAGAAGTTATAGGATCAGGATGTAAAAAGTGTAAAGCATTATTTGAACTTACGGAAGTAGTGGTAAAAGAATTGAATATTAACGATATAGTTTTATATAGCAATGATATAAATAAAATTGTATCTATGGGGATAATGAGTAGTCCAGTATTAACTTTGAATGATAAGCCTATTTTAGTAGGTATATTGCCGGATAAAGAAAGATTAAAAGAGATTATATTTAAAAATTTGGAATAGACTATGTTTTATCCTATACAATTATTAGCAGATTGGTTAACTTATACAGTTTTTAGAATTGCACCAAAAACTTTATTGGGAGGTGCTGTTAATTTTTTCATATTTGATACTATAAAAATCTTTATCCTTCTTTTTGTAATTATATTTGCTGTATCTATAATACGATCATATCTACCACCAGAGAAAATCAGAGCAATCCTTTCTCGAAAAAATAAATATGTTGGGAATGTTTTGGCTTCACTTCTTGGGATTATTACTCCATTTTGTTCTTGTTCAGCTATTCCATTATTCCTAGGATTTGTTCAAGCAGGTGTTCCACTCGGAACTACTTTTTCTTTTCTTATAGCCTCTCCAATGATTAATGAAGTAGCCCTTGTTCTACTTCTTGGTTTATTTGGTTGGAAGATTGCTCTTATTTATATAATTAGTGGCCTAATTATTGCAATAGTTTCAGGAATTGTAATAGGTCATTTGAAAGTAGAAAATCTGGTTGAATCATTTGTTTACGAGAATTCGATAAATGGAAACATGGATTTACCAAGTATGACTCGTAAAGAGAGGATTGCTTATGCTCTCGATTATACAAAAGATATTTTAAAGAAAGTCTGGCCTTATATACTAATAGGTATCGGTTTAGGTGCTTGGATTCATGGATATTTACCAGCAGACTTCTTAGCTCAATATGCAGGGTCTGGTAAATGGTATGCGGTGCCCCTTGCTGTATTAATAGGCATTCCTCTTTATTCAAACGCTGCAGGTGTTATACCCCTTGTATCTGCATTAACAGAGAAAGGTGTATCTATGGGAACCACATTAGCATTTATGATGTCTGTAACCGCCTTATCATTACCTGAGTTTATGATTCTTAAGAAAGTTATGAAGTTAAAACTTATTTTTATTTTCGCTGGAATAGTAGCTGTAGGTATTATATTCACAGGGTATCTATTTAACTTCATCTTATAATAATTACTTGACTTCTATTTCTTCATGGTATATCATTCAAATATGCGTTTGAATGAATTAGCAAAATTAATGAGGACAGCAGGGGATGAAAGCAGGCTTAAAATCTTGTGTACTATTTTTAGTAAGAAGAAAGTCTGCGTAGGAGATATAGCTAAAGAACTAGATATGAGTATAGCTATTGTCTCACATCACCTCCAAGCTTTGTCACGTGAGGGTTTACTTTTATCAGTAAGAGAAGGAAAGAGGATTTGCTATGAACTACCTCAAGATCCATTTGTTAAGGATTTAAAGAAGTTTATATGTAAGTATAAGTAATTATTAATTAATAATAAAAAAATATATGAAAAATCATAATGTTATCGTTTATTCAACACCAACTTGTCCCTATTGTGTCTATGCAAAGGCCTACTTTAAAAGTAAAGGAGTTCCTTTTGATGATATAGATGTTTCAAGAGATAGGTCTAAGGGTGAAGAGATGGTTCGTAAGAGTGGACAAATGGGAGTGCCTGTTATTGATATAGATGGAAATATTTTAGTCGGTTTCCAACCGAATGAATTTGATAAGTTATTAAAATAATATGAAAAAGACAATACTCATAACTTTAGGAATTGTTGCTTTGGTAGGTGCTTTAATCGCTTTTATCCCAACAAGTGCTAGCGGTCTTTTAAACTCTTCAGATTTTATTTCTAAATACAAATCTACTCAAAATGCCGTACTAGTTGATGTTCGTACTCCAGCTGAATTTGATGCAAGTCACATACAAGGAGCTATCAACGTTGATTACGAGAATGTTAATTTTCAGAGTGAAGTCAAGAAATTAGACACTTCAAAAACATATTTTGTCTATTGTCGTTCAGGTAACAGATCTTCTGAATCTGTTGTTATCATGAAAGATAATGGAATTAAAAATATCTATGATCTACAAGGTGGTATAAGTAATGCTCCAGAATTGTTAAAATAAATGAAAGAAAAAACGGTTATGAATTGTATCACTAATATAAAGGTCGTATTAGTAGATATAAAACAATTAAAACAATGAATAAAAAAATATTAGGATTAGTAGGAGTAGCAACATTAGCACTAGGTGCATTAGTTATACTTCCAAGTATGACACAAGCATATCGTGGTGATGCATCAGTAAAAGGACCAAACTATACAGTAGAACGTCATGATGCAATGGAGAAAGCTTTCGACAATAATGACTTTACTGCTTGGCAAAAACTTATGACAGGACGTGGCAATGTAACAAAGGTTGTTAATAAAGATAACTTTGCAAAGTTTGCTCAAATTCATAAGTTAACAGAAGAAGGCAAAACAGCAGAGGCTCAAAAATTAAGAACAGAACTTGGATTAGGATTACATAATGGTCAAGGAAATGGAATGGGTAGAGGTATGGGTATGATGCACAATCGCTAAATAAGTTTTAATTCCTTACCCCGATTTATTCGGGGTTTGGTTTTAAAAAATATATTATGTTTGAACACGAAAACAAAACAGATGAAGATGTTGTCCTATATATCCAATCAAAAGATCAGGAAGTTTATTTTGTTATAGTAGAGCGATATCAAGCTAAACTCTCGCGTTATGTTAATTCTATTGTTCACGATGAGGCAAAAGCCACTGATATAGTGCAAGAAACTTTTATAAAAGCATTTATTAATTTACGTAGTTTTGATAATAAGAAAAAGTTTTCAAGTTGGATTTATCGTATTGCTCATAATGAAGCAATAAATGCAATTAAGAAAAATCACAAGGAAGTATCTTTTGAAGAAGATTTTGATATACAAAGTGATGAAAATATAACAGATAATTTTGAAAAGAAAGAGATAGCTTCCAAGGTGGAAAAATGTATAAGTAAAATGTCACTAATATACTCTGAGCCATTAGTTTTATATGGGGTAGAGGATAAATCATACGAGGAGATAAGTGATATTCTAAGAATCCCAATGGGAACAGTTGCCACAAGGATTAGTCGAGCTAAAATTTTAATGAAAAATATATGTCAAAAGAATTAAACAAAACAACAGTAGAGATAATGAGTAAAATTCACAAAGGACAAATTAAAATGCGTCCTCGATTATATTTCGTATTCGGATACATTTTAGCAATAGTGGGGTTAGTCTTTTCTTTCATCACATCTATATTTTTTGTTGGCATAACAAGATTTAATTTAAGATCCCATGGACCAATGGGTCAATATCGCTTAGAACAATTACTTTCAACTTTCTCTTGGTGGATGCCAGTATTAGCTATCCTTGGATTAATAACTGGAATTTGGTTACTTCGTAAATATGACTTTTCATACAAAATAAATTTCAAATTATTAAGTATAGGTTTGGTTGCATCTATATTAATAGCAGGTTTTGTTATAGATATGACGGGGTTGAATGATTTTTGGCTTCATAGAGGTCAAGGTCAGGGCCAAGGTTATGGGCAGGGACAATTTAGAAAGTTTATTAAATAATAATAATTAATATGAAAAAATATCAAAATGAAGGCGTGATAGATAGATTGGTTCGTTTATTAATAAGTGAGTTGTTAATTTTAGGTGCATATTTTTGGGTAGGTGGTGTATTATCTATAATTCTTTATGTTATAGGTATAATTGCTTTAGTAACAGCTGTTACAGGATTCTGTGGTTTGTATAAGATAATAGGAGTAAATACTTTACCAAAAGAACAGAAAGAAACATCAAAATATATTAAAGTTATTTTTGTTTTATTATTTTTAGTTATCGCGATAGGTGGTAGTTATGCAAGTAATTTCTTTACTAAAAAAATCTTTCTTGATGATTATAGTCGGATGAATAACTACTATAAACAAACTTTGTTTTATACAGGGCAAGATAAAAGAGACGAGGCCGTTTTAAACTATGATAAGTTGGTGACAGAATATGCTGTTTTCTATAAAAAATATAGTACGTATCATCCTTATTTATTTAAATCAGATAGTAAGTTTAGTACTGATTTAAAAGAAGTTTCAGATACGATCACTTCTTTAAAAGAGAATGTATATTCTGGAGATTTAAAACAAACACATACAAGCTTTGAATCTGTCCGCCCAATATTTCAGGATATTTTAAAGAGAAATGGTTTTTCAATGTTGGCAGTATCACTTGTAGATTTTCATGATGCAATGGAAAAGATAATAACTGCAGCAGATGCAAAAGACGCCAATCAGTTGTTGTCAGTTTATCCTGAAGTTGATTTGAAACTAAAGGAAGTAGAAGCTATTGTTAATGATGAAGAGATACAAACAATAAGAACAAAATTAGAAGAAGTTGTATCGCTAGCCAAAGAAGGAAAAGCCGAATTACTTTCTGCAAAGGCAGCCGAACTTAAAAGTGCTTTTGTTAAAGTATATCTTAAAAGAGGATAACTATTTAAAATTAATTTTCTCCTAGATTAATATTCCTATCATTTAACACAATATTATTTTTTAATTGTTCTAACAATTCTCTTTTCTCGTAAATAGTACCTTCTTTGAGAAGGTACTTTGCGTATGATTTGATATCAATCTCTTTTTCTTTTACTTTTCTCTCGTCTTTGATACCCAATACATTTGAGCGTAGTTTGTTGTGTCTCTCAATCTCTCTGTCTATGATGTGTCTTGCTCCAAGTTGATTAATATCTAGTTTATCTATAATTTCTTCTAGTTGAATTAAAAGCTGGTCTTCTCTTATATATGGATTCGTACAATTGTGATCTTTGTGCCTTGTGCAACTGTAATAAATATAAGTATGTATTGAACCATCACTTATATTCTTTGATTTTTCCATTGCACTAATACCCGATCCACATTTACCGCAAACCATTAGTTTTACAAAGGTGAATTCTTTGAATTTTGTTTTTGGTTTAGTTTCGTCATTTATTTTTTCTTGAACTAATTGGAATACCTCTTGTGTGATCAGGGGAGTATGCTGACCTTTATACCAGTTTCCACTTCCTCTAGGGTATTCAAATGTTCCTGTATAAAAAGGTGTTCTTAAGATATTATATATTGTACTTAAGTTAAGGTTTTTATTATTCTTTGTTTTAAATTTCATGTCCTCAACTAACCATTTATATATTCTTCTTCCACTCCACTTATCATACGCAACTTTATCAAAAACTTGTTTAATAACTGGTCCACGTATTGGGTCTACTATTACATAGCATTCTCTTCCAATTATTTTTTCATTCATGTATCCTGTTGGTGCAACAGATGGCCATAATCCCATCTCGGCTCTAGTTTTCAATCCACGCTTCACATTTACCCCCTTATTATCATTTTCAAGTTTTGCTTGTGACCCCAGAATCATTAATAAAAACTTCTCGTTAGGTGAGTCAGTAAACTTCTGACTGTATGTTCGTATCTCTATTAAAAGTTTTTGATCCATCAAATCTACCAATGCCCCCAAATCACCCCCATTTCTTGATAGGCGATCGGGTGCCCATGTAAGGATGCCATTAAATTGCCCACTCCTTATATCTTCTAATAATTTAGCAAATACGGGTCTCGTACTCGATGCTTTTGCTGAGTGACTTTCTCTTCTAATTTCTACTATATCTAGGCCATCTCGTTTAGCTAGCTCCAACATCTCCTTAATCTGTGAATCTATTGAAAGTGCCTGCAACTCGTCAGCCTCACTACTTTTACGAGCGTATAAGCAGTATTTGATTGCTATATCAGCTACTTTCTCTCCACGGGCTACCTGAGCCCCTGAAAACCCTTGTTTTACTTGTTCCATGTTTATGTTCATTAATATCCTTATAGTTCGACTATATACATTAATGACGCAACCCTCTCCGTGAGTCCATAGAGGTCTGTTGATAACTAAATTACCCTTATTTTTCAATGTAAGCTACTATCTAGACCTATGATAACCTATGAACACTTGACATTGTATTTAGAAAGGGATAGACTTAAGTTATTAATTATGAGAAAAGATATACAACAAAAACTTAAGAGTTTGCCAGAATTATTAACCATTAGCCAAGTAGCCGAGATTTTTTCTATTCATCAAGATACTCTTCGTAATTGGGAGAAGGATGGAATTTTAGTTCCCTTGAGGGTAGGGAAACGTGGAGATCGAAAATATCGCCCTCAAGACATTGAGACGATAGTCGATAAGATGGGAAGCAAACTAACTCTTCCTCAATTGGAATCATTTCTTTGGAAAAGTGCAGATATTCTTCGTGGAAAGATTGACAGTTCTGATTACAAAAAATATATTTTTGGACTTTTATTTTACAAAAGAATGAGTGATGTATGGGATGAAGAATATAATAGTGTTCTTGAAATGTTTAAAGATGATAACGCAAAAATAATGCTAGCCAGAGCTGATTACAATCATCGCTTTCAAGTCCCTAAAGATTGTCGGTGGGATAAAATAACTGAACATGCAGAAAACATTGGGCAGAAGCTTAATGAAGTCTTTGATAAACTTACCAATGCAAATAGTCCAAAGCTTGATAAAATATTTGATGATTTAGATTTCGCAAATAAAGATAGATTTCCAAATGAAACTCTTCAGAAATTAATAAATCATTTCTCCCAATATAATTTTGGTGATACTTATATAAGTTCTGATTTACTTGGTGATGCATATGAATATCTTATAAAGCAATTTGCCGCAGATGCTGGGAAAAAAGGAGGAAGTTTTTATACACCTCGTGAAGTAGAAAGAGTTATCCTTAGTATTCTTAAACCTCATCAAAAAGATCATATATATGACCCAACAGTAGGGTCAGGAGGATTTCTTCTTGAGTCTTATGATTATCTTAAACAAAAATCAGGTGAAAAAATCGCGCGGACACTTTATCTTTATGGGCAAGAACAGGAATTAGCAACATTTGCAATTGCAAGAATAAATATGTTTCTGCATGGTCTTGATAGTGCTGATATCCGTAGAGGAGACACTTTAGCAAATCCACAATTTCTTACTCAACAAGGTAATCTTCAAACCTTTGATATTGTCGTAGCTAACCCCCCTTACTCTATTAAAGATTGGGAATACGAAGCTTTCAAAAATAGATTTGGGAGACTTGATGGGTATGATGCTCCACCAGATAAAAATGCTGACTATGCCTTTGTTTTACATATAATAAAATCAATGAATCAAAATGGACGTGCAGGAATTGTACTTCCTCATGGTGTTCTCTTTCGTGGAGGTGCTGAAGCTCGAATTCGTGAACAAATTTTAAAGAATGATCTAATAGAGACTATAATTTCACTACCATCAAAACTTTTTTATGGAACTGGTATTCCAGCAGTCATTTTGATTTTAAACAAAAACAAATCAGAAGAGAAGAAAAATAAAGTATTAATTATTGATGCGGAAAAAGATTATTTAGAAGGTAAGAATCAAAATTCACTTCGCCCTCAAGATATAAATAAAATAGTAAAAGCTCATGACGGTTATCAAGATGTAGATAAATATACACGCGTGGTAGACATAAAAGAAATAATAGAGAATGATTTTAATCTAAATATTCGTCAATATATTGATTCCTCAGAAAAGGAAGAAATAATTAATGTTCCAGAAGCAAGAAAAGAAATTCAAATTATTAAAAAAGAACTTGCTGAAGTCGATCATCAGGTTGAAAGATATTTAGACGAATTAAATTATTAAATAATATATGAAATTAAAAGATAAATGGGTTCTCTTTTTAAGAGTTATTTTAGGACCAGGATCGGCAATTTTTATTTTATTAACTATTGCAGGATTAATATTAGCATTTTACTTTAAAACTAACACACTTTTTGCAACGTTACTTTCTGTATTAAGTTCAGTCTTTGCGAGTATCGCAGGTTCGTTTGTTAAAGATGATTTTAGTAAATTATCTAGCGAAAATGTTCTTGAAAAAAAGGGACGTTCTGCAATTCGTAATTTACAATCAATCGGGAAACAGCTTTCTCATATATGTGAATGGATCGTAGATTTTTCCAAAGAGAAAATATCCATTGACCAAAAAAGAACATTAGAAGAGATAGAAAGACATCTCTCGACTGCACGTATGAATGTAGATTCAGGATTTGAAGACTGGGTGGATATTGTGCCTGAATTAGCTGAAGATGAAGAAATAGAGAGAAAAAAGGATGAAACAATAAAAGCTTATGTTGAAGAATGGATGACAAACCAGAAAGCTTTAATTGAAAGTAAGGACGACAAAAAGACTTCAGAAATCAAGGGTAAACTTTCTGATCTTGAAAAACATATTTCAAAAATAGAACAAGTACAAATGCATTTAAGTAGAGATGGAATAATGCATCGCTCGAGTATTAATTATCTACCTTCCAGAAGAAGAATAATTAAATGTGAATCATGCGGAAGATATTTTCCATCAAATATGACTAGTAATGATATTCAGGTTACTTGCCCTGTTTGCAAGAGAAAAGAAAATATAAAAAATGATAAAAATGAAAAATAATTTATTACAAAAAGATATACCAAAAAATTGGAAACGAGTTACTCTCGGGGAAATTTGTGATATTAAAAAAGGGGAACAACTTAATAAGTTAGATATGATATCTAATTCCCAATATCCTGTGCTGAATGGAGGAATAAATTATTCTGGATATACTGAAAATTGGAATACTGAATCTGGTACAATAACAATTAGTGAGGGTGGTAATTCTTGTGGTTATATAAATTTTGTTAACACAAAATTTTGGTGTGGTGGTCATTGTTATTCATTGTTAAATATTAATGATAATTTTGATAAATCTTTCTTATATCAAATTCTTAAAGCTAAACAAGATAAGTTAATGCGATTAAGAGTTGGTTCAGGTCTTCCTAATATACAAAAAAAGAGCCTTCAAGAATTTATTTTGAATATTCCTACTATTTTAGAACAAAAAAAGATTTCTGAAATTTTATCTAAGGTTGATGAAGAAATTAATAAAACAGATGAATTGGTATCAAAAACTGAAAAATTAAAAACGGGTTTAATAAATGAACTTTTTACTAAAGGTATTGATCATAAAAAATTTAAAAAGACAAAACTTGGAGATATTCCAGAAGAATGGGAAGTAAAAAAACTTGGAGAGATTGCTTCTATTACAAGAGGTGGATCACCTAGACCTATTGAATCATACATAACGGAAGATGAGGATGGTTTAAATTGGTTAAAAATTGGAGATATTGAAACAGGCGCAAAATATATATATAAAACTACTCAAAAAATAAAAAAAATAGGTCTTTATAAAACTACAATGGTAAATATTGACGACTTTATATTATCTAACTCAATGAGTTTTGGTAGGCCTTATATTATGAAAATAAATGCTTGTATTCACGATGGATGGCTAGCCTTCAAAGATATAAAAACAGATCTAATTATAAAAGATTATTTGTATTATTTACTTTCGTCTAAAGATATTCAAGATATTTTTAGATCAATTTCTGCTGGATCTGGAGTAAGAAATCTAAAAAGAGAATCTGTTTCAAATGTTTTTATAAAATTACCATCTATTAAAGAGCAACAAAAAATTTCAGAAGTACTGTCTCTGATTGATAGAAAATTAGAAAAGCAAAAAGAATTAAAAGAAAAATTAATTAAACTTAAAAAAGGATTAATGTCTGATCTTTTAAGTGGAAAAGTTAGAGTTAACTAGTTTATTTATGAAAAATATTTTTGATGAAAATTTAATAAAAGAGGAGATTATTACTTTCACTTATAAGGGAGATAAATTTTCTAATAATGAGATTGAGCTAGATAATTTAATATGTGAGCTAAAGGGTATTGAGGTATTAATAAAAGAAACCGTTGAGTTCTATAGAAAAAAACTTAACCTTAGTCATGAAGAAGTAATTTTTGATGTATATGTAAAAGTTGAAGATGGTTCAATAAAAGAGATCATTAAGATTGTAAAGAAAAATGCCGCCGCTTTTACTTTAATTGGAACTTTTGTAATGCCGTTTTTACAATCAGGTTTTAATTATTATTTAAATAATCGTGAAACTGATAATACCGAAACAATAGAAGTATTAGAGTCAAACAAGAAAATAAGGAAGAGTTTTGAAAATATTTTAGTTCCAATTACTGGTAATGATAATGTGGTTAGTATTCATAGTGGGGATAATATTTATAATATTAATCTTGAACAAAAAAAAGATATTATAAATGAAATACAAAAACACGAAGAACTCCTTTCTGATAAAGAAATCAAAAAAGAGGAAGATTTGCTTGGAGTTGTAAGTGTTAGCAAATTATATGATGTTAGTCCGTTTAATTTTAGGATTAAAGAAACCACTCAAGATGTTCCATTATTTTTTACAGATATTAACTTTAATCTAGAGGAAAGGCAAGATTTTCTTGGAAAAGAATTAATTATTAAAGCAGAGGTTGTTTATAAGGGAGACAAAAGAATTTCTATAACGGTGAAAGAATATAAGTTAATAGAACATCTTTTTGAAATTTAAATATGAAATTTAACGAACAATACACAATTGAATATCACGTTATAAAGTTTATTAAAGATAATCTTAATTATGAGTACATACAAGCTGACGAATTTTCTAAACTTCGTACCTTTGAGAATGAATATATAATCACTTCTCATTTGTTTGAATCTGTTAAAAAAATTAATCACACAGACGATACTGTTGCCCAAAGCATAGTTAGAGAAATAAAAAAACTTGATAATAATGAGGCCTTACTTCTTGCCTTAAGAAACGGTATTAATTTAAAAGATCCAGAAACTGGGAAAAGTCGTGATTATAAGATTGTTGATTTTGATGAAGTAGATAATAATCACTTCGTCGTTACGAATCAATTCTATTTTGAGGGATCTACTGAAAATATTCGTCCTGACGTAATGATATTTTTGAATGGATTACCCGTTACTGACATAGAAGCTAAAAGTCCAACTGCATCAAGCTCAGTTAGTTTTGAAAATGCTATAGATCAAATTAAGAGGTACGAAAGAGTAGCTTCTAAATTATTTATTCCAAACTGTTTTAATATAGCGACAGACGGGTTAAAAACTGTTTATGGAACCACCTATTCTCCTAAGCAATACTTTCTTACTTGGAGAGAAGATCCTCATTCAGATAATAAGTTATTTGAAGAAGAACTAGATTCAACATTACATTTTCTTTTGAAGAAAGAACAGCTACTTGATGTTATTAAAAACTTTCTTGTTTTTGAAAAGAAGAAAGATGGAATCACAAAAAAGATTACTCGATATCAGCAATTTTATGCTACAAATAAAATTGTAAATAGAGTAAAAGAAGGGGAGAGTAAAAAGGGATTAATTTGGCACACCCAAGGATCTGGAAAAACACTCACTATGTTTTTTACAGCTTGGAAACTTCGTTATGATCCAGAACTTAAAAATCCTAAAGTTTTTATTCTCATTGATCGAATAGATTTAGACGATCAAGTATTTGATGAGTTTGATGCTTGGGGCGGAAAGAATTTAATTCGTATAGATTCTCGTAAAGATCTTGAAAAGAAAATAAAAGGTGCAGACAGGGGGATATTTATTTCTACTATTCAAAAGTTTAGTGAGCTTGAAGAAGTAGAAGAGATTGAGGGTAATGTTATCGTCCTATCAGATGAGGCACATAGAGACAATGAGGGTATCTCTGCAATAAAGATGCGGAATGCATTTAAAAATGCTTTCTTCTTTGGTTTTACTGGAACTCCAATAGATAAACTTACTCTTAATACTCATAGAAATTTTGGAGAAGAAGGTGAAAGATATCTTGATTATTATTCAATTCAACAAGCAATAGATGATGGGGCAACTTTACCAGTTACCTACGAAGCAAGGCTTTCCAAATTCTTTATTGATGAAGAAAAAGTAGATGCTCAATTTAATGAATTAACTTCTGATCTTAATGCTTCTCAAAAAGAAATTTTAACTAAGAAGTATGGTAAGAAAGAAGCATTAGTTAAATTAGATAAGAGAATGGAGGCTATAGCTCAAGATATAATAGAGCATTATAAACTCTATGTACTTCCTAATGGGTTTAAGGCACAGATTGTATGTTCTGACAGGGAAGCAACTGCTAAATACAAAGAATTACTTGATAAACTTATTCCTTCTGAATGGTCAGAGGTTGTGTATTCGCCAGGTGATCCTAATAGTGATAGTGATGATTTAAAGAAATATAATACCAATAAACAAAAGAGAGAAAAAGTAATTGAGCAATTTAAAGATCCTAATCATCCCCTTAAGTTTCTTCTTGTTTGCGATATGCTCTTAACTGGTTTCGATGCACCTATTGAACAAGTTATGTATTTAGATAAACCACTAAGAGATCATAATCTGCTCCAAGCAATTGCTCGTACAAATAGAGTTTATCTTAATAAGGGGTGTGGAAAGATTATTGATTATTATGGTGTAACTAAAAATTTATATGATGCTCTAAATTTTGATGAGAGCATTGTTGATAGTGCTATGATAAACATTGATAAGCTCAAAGAAGATTTTACAAAAGTACTTAAAGAGGTTATGAGTTTATTTGAAGGAGTAAACATAGAAGATCCTTCAATTGATAACCTTCGTAGATGTTTGAAAATATTTATTGATAATCAAAATAAACAGCAATTCTTTAAAGATAAATACAGTAAATTAAAAATGTTATTTGAAATACTTTCACCAGACCCATTTTTAATGGAACATTTAAGGAAGTTTGAATGGATAACTAGTTTTTATATTGCATTTAGTAAAGAGTTTCAATCAGGAGAGGATATTGATGAATTTTCACTTGCTGAATATGGAGTGAAGATTAAAAATCTTATTCAGGATAAAATCGATTATGAAGGAATTACTAAGAATTTTAGAGAACTAAATATACATGATTTAGCTACCCTTAATAAACTTGATAAGCTTCCAGAAGAGGAGAAAGCCTTAAATCTTGAGAAAATGCTTAAGCGTGAAATATCTATAAATATAGATACACATCCATCATTTAAGAAGTTTAGCGAAAGACTCACCGCAGTTCGTGAAGAATTTGAAAAACACCAAATAGACCTAGCAGAGAGAATAAAGAGATATTACGAACTTCTTAATGATATAAAGACAAAGACAGAAGAGGCAAAAGAGCTTGGTTATTCACTTCACGAATACGGTTTATTTGTTATCTCAGAAGAATTTCTTAATGAATCTAATAAAGACACTGTTAAAGAATTTATAAAAGAAATGGCTTCTAGACTAGAGGATGTATTAGATGATGGATGGCAGGATTCTTCTAAGAGGGAAGAGTTTATCAAAGAAGCTAAAAGAACCTTACAAGAGCTTATTCTTAAAGATTATAAGAATAAGATTCAAATCTCTGATTTTAATAAATATCTCAATCGTCTAATAGATATAATAATTAAGAAATTTTAATTATGACAAAACATATAGAACTTCACAAAAGAAAAGTTCCATATACTCTCAAGGTTAGCAATCGAGCAAAAAGACTTAGGTTAGCTGTATATTGTGATGGAGCTTTTGTTGTAACTGCTCCAAAAAATATTCACCCCAATATAATTGAAAAGTTTATAATTCAAAGATCTCAATGGGTCTTAGATAAAATTGATTATTTTAGTAATTTTTCTGGTTCTTTTAAGACAAAAAATACTAAGGCAGATTATCTTGAATATAAAGAAAAAGCACATAATAT
>CAIOXR010000105.1 GCA_903862375.1 uncultured bacterium | reverse complement strand
GAAAAATCCCCTGATCCATTTACACTTTTGTTTGTTTTGGGTAAAAATGAATCTATAAATAGGATTAAAAAAGCGATTGAATCCATATAGTTTTTACCAAAATGTACTTTCTTAAAAAACCAAACTATTCATTAATAAAGATATTTTTCGGAATTATTTTTCTTAGTTTTTTTCTTCTAAATTGTAAAGTGGTTTATTCAGCAACGGCTTATGAAATAAAACAACAAATCCAGCAAGTTACTGCAAATAAAATTCAACTCGAACAAGAAATAGCTCAATATGAGCAACAGTTAAAGGATATTGGTGCACAAGCAGTGTCCTTAAAAAATACTATTAAATCGCTTGATGCAACAATTAATAAAAATGCTCTTGATATAAAACTTACTCAAAGCAATATTAATTCCACCTCTCTTGAAATTGAAGAATTGTCTTTAAATATTGGGAAAAATATTGATTTAATCAATAAGGATACAGAGGCGATATCGATACTTGTTAAACAAATTAACAATTATGATAGTTCATCTATTATTGAAAATTTATTAACTTATAAAAACCTTTCCGAATTTTGGAATGAACAACAAAATATTTATCTTGTTCAAAATCAGATTAGGGAAAAAATAAATGAGACAAAAGATACAAAAACTATTTTAGAAAGTAATAAAAAACTTGCTGAAAAGAAAAAGGCGGATTTATTGAAATTGAAGACTACATTACTCGATAAAAAGAGTGTTCTTGCTATTACCAAAAAAGAGAAAAATAAATTGCTCGCTGATACTAAAAATTCTGAAACTGCATACAAAAAAATACTCTCAGACAAACAAACTCTCGCAAATGCTTTTGACAATGAATTGTTAATGTTTGAGTCACAGCTTAAATTCACAATGGATTTGAGCAGTATTCCTTCTGTTGGTAAGGGAATTTTGTCTTGGCCTCTTGATTTTATTAAGATAACTCAAAGATTTGGAATTACAGATTTTTCAAAAACTACAAACGCTTATAGTGGTCAAGGACATAATGGGGTTGATTTTGGCACATCTATAGGAACGCCAGTCAAAGCTGCTTTAAGTGGAGTTATAAAAGGAACAGGCAACACAGACATTGTTTGTCCAGGAGCATCTTTTGGACAATGGGTATTTATTGAGCATAATAATGGTCTTTCAACTTTATATGGTCATCTATCATTAATTAAGGTCTCAACAGGTGATATCGTAACTACGGGTGATGTCATTGGTTATTCTGGAAATACAGGTTTTAGTACTGGCCCACATTTACATTTTGGCGTATATGCAACACAGGGTGTTAAAATCATGAGCAAAAAAAGTGCTGTATGTAATGGGACTTATACTATGCCGGTCGCAGACTTGAGAGCATATCTTGATCCTTTGCAGTATCTTTAAATAAGTTGTAAAATAGTAGGGAAGTTGAATTAGCAATTAATAAAAAAATTATGACAAAACAAGGATTAATAAAAACTATTATAGTAATTGTGATTGCTTTAATTATTTTAGGCTATTTTGGTTTTAATATTGGTGATATTATAAACGGTCCAACCGTTCAGTCAAATTTACATACAGTTTGGAATTTTGTAGTAAATATTTGGAACAATTATTTATCAGTACCTTTTGTTTATGTTTGGGATAAACTTGTCGTTGGCATTCTTTGGAAAGTATTTCAAGGTGGTTTGACAGCACTTGGTGTTAAATAAATATTTTTAATTTGTAATAATAATTTTTATATTAGTATGTCTGTAGAATTTGACGAAGAAACAAAATTTAAAAATTTATATAACAATATAAACAAGTCCGAACTTTCTGGTTTGGCTGGTTAGTTGATTAAAAATAATATTGTTAAGGGAGAAAAAGACGCAAAACTAGTCATGGTTATTATTGTTATTGTTTGTTTTGCACTTTCAATATTCTTTTTATTAAAATAAAATGAATATAAATAAAATTAAATCAAAACGCGGGTTTACGCTCATAGAACTTCTTATTGTAATATCAATAATAAGTTTACTTTCAAGTATTGTTTATGCTTTTTTAAGTGGAGCACGAGAAAGTGCGCGTATAGCGGCCGGAATGCAATTTGAAGCAAATGTACTCCATGGAATAGGGGATCAATTGGTAGGAGAATGGAAGTTTGATGAAGGTGCTGGTACAGCAATTGATACTTCCGGATTCAATAATAATGGAACAGTCATAAGTAGTCCTGTTTGGTCTAGTACGGCAGGATATAATGGAAAAGGAGCCTACACATTTAATGGTAGTAATTATATAAGTTTAGGTAATTTTGGAAGTTTTTATCTAAAAGGAACAATTTCTTTTTGGATGAATTCTGCTATTTTAGAAAATTGGAAAAATCCATTTACTACAAAATCTTTAGGTGGAAATTCAGGAATTAGATTTGAAGAAAATTCTTCAGGTACTTTTGGAGCAGTAGTTGGGATCGATGGTGCAACTGGTGATCCTAGTACTTTTACTGGTCCAAATTATCTTAATTCTGGTTTATCTATTAATACATGGTATCATGTTGTTTTAACATGGGATACAGTATCAAATATATTAGTAGGTTATTTAAATGGAGTACAAAAATTTAATCAAACAAATACATTATGGCCAACAACATTACCATCTTTAACTATAGGAGGTGGTTATGATAGTGGTAGATATTGGAAAGGAAAGATAGATAATGTTCGCATTTATTCGGCATCTCTTACAGCTATGGATGTTCAAAAACTTTATGCAGAAGAGTTTCCATCACATCAACAAGATTTAGCTATTAAATAAATTAGTTCTCACAAATTTTAATAATTAATTGGTGGAAGTGGCTATTCTTTAATCTCTATAGTATACAGTGTCGCAAAGATATATTGTGCGACACATACATAATTACTAAATCTATTACTCCCCATCAATATAGATATCAATTTAATACAAATAAAAAACCTCCAGGATTTTATCCCAGAGATTTTTTATTTTAGTTTATAAATTATTTGTAAAATTATCTATTCACAGCTACTTGCTCCCCAGTCATTTGATTCCAACATTTAGATGAAGAAATCCATGGTTGTACCCCTTCTTTGTTGTACAAGTACTTAGCGTAGGCCAAGTTACCATCAACAGTTTTAAGATCAAAACCAAGTTCGGCTGCTTTGTCTGCATGATAGTATTCATTTATCTGCATGATACCTAAGTCGCCTTTGTTAACCTTTCCTCTTAAAATGTTTCCATTTGTATCTAATTGTCTAAATTGAGATTCACATCTAGCTATATCAACAAGTATTGGATCATCTTTGAAATAGGCTTTTACCTTTTTCTCTAATTCCTTTCTTGTTAAAATTGTACTAGTTGCCTTTTCTTCTAACCTTTGTGTTGCACCTGGTGCTGTAGTTGTTGCTATTACACTTGAATCTGCAGTTATTGTAGGTCCTCCATAAATTGAAGTAAGTACAAAAACTGAAGTCGTTATAAGTTCTATCATATAAAAATCAGAGATGACTCTGATTCCTCTATATACTATCATAATCAATTAAAAAAGTCAATAGCTATAGCACTAAATATCAGCATAGTCAAACAGCAAAATATGGCTCTACATAGCCATATTTTTCTTGATTTTAACCTTATTTTATGGTCTAGTTTAATACTCTATTTCAATCCAATACAGTTTGAAGCTGGAGTGAGACCAGCCAATTTGGCATTTTCTATACTTTTGAACCAAACTTTATTCTCTTCTTTGATTTTTGATACACCAGTACACCAAGGATAATAATATTTTGTTCCAGATTTTGATGCTACAACTTCCCCACTTGCCTGCGCAGACAGGCCTGTTTGTGCAGGCGTATTTGTTTTTTCTTCTTGTGTAGCTAAAACTGTTGCATACATTGCATCTTGAGTTTTTAGTATAGAAATTGGTACTTTATTCTTCTCATAACTCGATAGCTTCCCAAGGCCAAAAGAGGCCATTCCAACAAGAATTATAGTAATTACGATATATATGTCATCTTTAATTTTAAGACCTTTTTCTCTGCTGTATGCTCTATCTTTAATATCACCAAAAAAGAGCTTGATTTTTTCT
>CAIOXR010000104.1 GCA_903862375.1 uncultured bacterium | reverse complement strand
CTAACAGTAGTATCAGCTACAATGGTATCAGTTAAATTTTCAATGTCATCTTTTTTACCAAAAAACCCAAAACTATATAAACCATAAATTCCACCTGCAAGTATTATTATAACGAATAAGATTATCCAAACTGATAGTGGACCCTTGAATGTCGAACCTATCTTAGCTACACTAGCAGATAAATTCTTACTAATCATTTCTCTACCAGAAAGTGAATCATCTTGTGTATTATCAGCAAGTACATTTGCCTCACCATCGATTTGATTTTGACTTATTGTTGTAGATATAGCTGTATCATTTTTTGATATTATATTGTTTGTATCTAGTTTTACTGTAGTAACTTTTTTATCTACAACCTGTTTTACTATTTGTTTTGGAATACAAATTCTGCCAGTATTTATATTATATATATCATTTGACCTAGGAGCACAGCCTACTATCACTATTGTCTTATCATCATATACACATTTCTTGCCAGTATTTATATCGTATACATCACCAGACCTTGGAGTACAACCTAAAACTATAGTAGAAGTTTTATCGTTAATACAAGGCTTTCCTGTATTCATATCATACAAATCACCTGACTGTGGTAAACAACCTATGATAATGGTATTTGTATATGTATATGTATTTCCAAACTTTGTAGGTGTTAATACTTTATTTATTGAATAAGATATATTTGTGGAAGTAGTATTTACACTAAATGCTTCTACTTTATTTAAACTAAGGAAAAAACTACTTACGAACAGAGTGAACATAAACGCAAACAAACTAACCAAACCAAAACTTTTTTTATTAATATTTGTAAACATAAATTTATTTGTCTCACCAAAGATATTGGCGGATAGAGATTTTAGCGATTGATAATATAGCATTCAGAACAAGATCAAATATGTACAAATTATCTTCCTAAGAGTTAGGAATGTCAATACTAAAACAAAATATAATATACTAAATTATTAAATGTATAGTTCAAAAAATACTAATTATTAATACATCATAAAGGACAATATTATAAAAGACATATTTATATTATGTCCTTTATAATATCCTTATATTTCAATACTATATTTTCTTCTTATTTTCTAGGTATTTTCTATTTTTAAGTTTTTCTGGAAGTAAATCCTTGTTTGTATACTTTACATAATTAGATCCATAGCCTAACTCTTTGTTTAATCTAGTCGTTGGGTTCCTTATCACTAGAGGTATAGGTAAGTTCCCGTACTTTAATACGTCCTCTTTTGATTTAAGGTATGCATCATACGCCCTACGATCCTTTGGTGCTTCTGACAAATAAACTACCCCATGAGCTAGGTTTTCCCCACACTCAGGCATACCTATAGTTTCTACTGCTCTAAATACTGCATTCGCTACAACTAGTGCAGTTGGCAATGCTAAGCCTATATCTTCACTAGCAAATATGACCATTCTTCTTGCTATGAATTTAGGATCCTCTCCAGCCTCAAGCATTCTGTTCATATAGTAAAGAGCAGCATCAGGTTGAGATGCGCGCATACTTTTAATAAATGCACTGATCGTATTATAGTGCTCCTCCCCTTTTTTATCATAACGTAAGAATTTCGACTGAAGCGTATTTACAAAGTTTTCAACTGTAATCTCACCATATAAAGACAAAGTATTCTCTATCATCGCTAGTGCTTGCCGAGCATCACCTTTAGTCATAGAGATAAGCCAATCGACTGCATCTTTTTTCATTTTGCTTCCTGTACTTTTAATTATTCTTCTCATATCATTATCACTTAATTCAGTAAGAGTGAATACACGACAACGAGACAAAAGCGCTGGTATAACTTCAAAGCTTGGATTCTCAGTGGTCGCTCCTATAAGCACAAGCTTACCACTTTCAACATATGGAAGTAGAAAATCTTGCTGGGCCTTATTAAAGCGATGAATCTCATCTAAAAACAATATCTTAGGACCCAAGAGTGTGCCACTAACTTTAGAATCAAGAATTTGACGTATATCATCCTTCCCAGCAGAAACAGCTGAAAGTTCATGATAGTCAATATTTAAAGCTCTAGCATATATACGAGCAAGTGTCGTCTTTCCTACTCCTGGTGGTCCCCAAAGTATAAAAGAGAATAAGTGCTTCTTCTCTATAGCAGTAGAAATAGGCTTACCAGCACCCACAAGATGCTCCTGACCGATGAATTCTGTCAGATTTTTAGGGCGAATTTTTGAAGCAAGTGGTTCCATAATTCTCAATTATAACATCCATAAACTGTAATTCATAATAAAAATCCCTTTGAAATTTTCAAAGGGATTTTTATTTTATTTTCTATATTTTCTATTTTTCCATTTATCTGCTATTTTAATACGGTTTAGAGAGCGTTCAAGTTCAGATTCAAAGTGTTCAAAGTCTACAACTTCATTATTCAAAGCGAGCTTTCTTAATTCTTCTGATTTCGCTTTAGCTTTCTCAATTACTTCATCTGACAAGTCTCCTACATGTTCAGCAAAATCAGCCAATATGGCAACTTCAGTTTGACCTTTTTCATTTGTTTTTATTTCAACAAATCCTCCAACGACTGCTATAGGTAAATGTTCACCATTTACATATGCAACTATATCTCCAGTAGAAAGAGGAGCAATAAGAGGTATATGATCTGCAAGAATAGTTATCTCTCCTTCTTTGGTAGGAATAGAAACATGTTCAACTAATTCTTCAAGAATTAATTTCTCAGGAGTAACAATTTTAAGTTGTAATAGTTTTGACATATTTTTTTGTTATTTTAGAAAGTTTTTAAATAATTTCCCTCGAAATGCACACATAATTTTCTGTTGAAAATTTGCTCTGCTCGGCTCGACAGCCTGCGCAAGGCATTTCTCTGGAATTATTTAAAAACTTTCTAAGTATAAATTACAGTGCTCCTTTCATATAAAACTCATTCTCTGAAAGCCCATCATGTTTACCTTCAAGAATTTCTTTGAATGATCTGATGGTTTCCTTAAGAGGAACATATTGACCAGGTGTACCAGTGAATTGTTCTGCAACGAAGAAAGGCTGAGAAAGGAATTTCTGTATTTTACGAGCACGAGATACCAAGGCTTTATCATCTTCAGAAAGTTCTTCCATTCCTAAAATTGCGATAATATCTTGCAAATCTTTGTAACGCTGTAATACACGTTGAACTTCACGAGCAACTTCATAGTGTTCCTTTCCTATAATATGTGGATCTAGAATTGTAGAAGATGAGTCTAGTGGATCAACAGCTGGATAAATACCGATTTCAGTTAGAGAACGATTTAGCACAACTGTAGAGTCCAAGTGAGAGAATGTTGTAGCTGGAGCTGGGTCTGTAAGGTCGTCAGCAGGCACGTAAACAGCTTGAACTGAAGTAACTGAACCTTTATCTGTAGAAGTAATTCTTTCTTGTAAATTACCCATTTCAGTAGAAAGAGTTGGCTGGTAACCTACAGCAGAAGGAATACGTCCAAGTAGAGCTGACACCTCAGAACCAGCTTGTGTAAAGCGGAAAATATTATCGATAAAGAAGAGCACGTCTTTACCTTCTACATCACGGAAGTACTCAGCCATTGTTAGACCTGAGAGAGCCACACGTAGACGAGCTCCAGGCGGTTCATTCATTTGTCCGAACACCATGGCCACTTTATCAAGAACTTTAGAATCTTTCATCTCATGGTAAAGGTCGTTACCTTCACGAGTACGCTCACCAACTCCAGCAAAGACAGAGTAGCCTCCGTGATTACTTGCGATGTTGTGTATGAGCTCTTGAATCACGACAGTCTTACCTACTCCCGCACCACCGAATAATCCAACTTTACCTCCTTTCAAAACAGGACAGATAAGATCTATAACTTTAATACCAGTTTCTAAGATTTCAACTTTTGTAGCTTGAGATACGAAGTCTGGAGCTTTACGGTGGATAGATGATCTTGTTTCTGTTGTGATAGCTTTCCCATCATCGATAGCATCTCCTAGAACATTGAAAATTCTTCCAAGTGTTTGAGTTCCTACTGGAACAGAGATAGGAGCACCTGTATCTGTAACTACCATTCCACGAGCTAGACCATCTGTAGAATCCATTGAGACAGAGCGTATAACCCCACCACCAATATGCTGTTCTACTTCTAGTATAACTTTCTTATCTCCATTCATCACTGAAAGAGCATTGTAAATCTCTGGGATATTCTCACCAAAATCTACATCGACAACTGGACCTATGATTCTTTTTATTGTACCTGTTTTCATATATTTATTTATAATGTTAATAATAATTTAATTTAATTCACACTTGCCATACCTGCACTTATTTCTGATATCTCTTGGGTAATACTTGCCTGACGGGCCTTGTTGAACATTAATGTAAGACTATCTATCATTTCCCCTGCTGCTTCCGATGCATTCTTCATCGCCATCATTCTTGAAGATTGTTCCGAAGCACTTGATTCAAGTATCATATGATATATCTGCATTCGGACTAACTTCTCGGCCAAGGATTCTATAATCGTATTCATATCTCCTTCAAAAATATATGGTGTTTGCTTTTTGTTTTTTTCTATTATTATATTTTCTTTATTCTCACCTAATGCACCCATTAATTCTTTTATATCTTGCTTTGTTATCGGAAGTAATTGTTTAACATTTGGTTTTTGATTTAAAGCTGAGATGAAATCAGTATAAGCAATATATACCTTCTTATACTTACCAGTTTTAAATTCATCGAGAATAATTTTAGAAAGTGGAAGCATATCTGACAAGCTACTATTATCTGGAAGATCAAGGAATGAAGCTATTACTGACCCACCTGTACGTCTGATAGCATGGTCACCCTTCTTTCCTATACTTATTATATCTATTTCATTTTGATTTATTTGCTTTAATACAGATATACTTTTCTTTATTATTTGAGAATTATATGCTCCACAAAGTCCTCCATTTGAAGTAATAAGTACGAAAAGAGTTTTCTGTTTACTACCCACTACTTCTTTAAAGAAAGGACTTGTAGTCTCATCTAATCTTTCTGATAATGAAGTCAAAAGTTCCCAAGAATAACTTGCATACAAACGAGAAGAGACAGCCTTAGAGATAGCTCGTTTCATCTTTGAAGCCGCTACGAGTTCCATCGCTTTTGTAATCTTCTTTGTGTTCTTCACACTCTTTATTCTTTGTTTTATTTCTTTTGTTCCTGCCATTTTTTTATCTATTAAAATTTACTACGAATTCACCTATTACTTTCTTTAATTCTGCTTCACCTAGATCTGTCCACATACGAGTCTCAGTAACTTCTTTGTAAAATGTTTTTGCATTCATATTGGCATACTCTGCTAAACCTATTTCAAATTCTTTTACTTTATCAATTTTAACTTCATCTATAAATCCATTGATAAGAGCGTAGAGAGTTACTATCTGGTCTACAGTTCCTACGGGTGCGTACTGAGGTTGCTTAAGCACTTCGACTGCTCTCTTACCTCTTTCTAGTTGTCTTTTTGTACCTTCATCCAAATCAGAACCGAATTGTGAGAAAGCTTCAAGCTCACGATATTGAGCAAGTTCAAGCTTGATCTTACCAGCAACTTTCTTCATAGCTTTTATCTGGGCTGTTCCTCCTACACGAGAAACTGAAAGTCCGACGTTTACAGCAGGACGAATACCTTTATAGAACAAATCTGTCTCAAGGAATATCTGTCCATCAGTAATAGAAATAACGTTTGTAGGAATATATGCAGATACGTCACCAGCTTGAGTTTCAATAATTGGCAATGCTGTGATAGAGCCACCACCGTATTCTTTATTCCTTCTACATGCACGTTCAAGTAAACGAGAGTGCAAATAGAAAACATCTCCAGGATAAGCTTCACGGCCTGGTGGACGACGAAGCAAGAGTGATATTTCACGGTAAGCGACAGCATGCTTGGAAAGATCATCGTAAATTATCAAAACATCTTTCCCTTGATCCATAAAATATTCAGCAATAGATACACCTGTATAAGGAGCAATATATGCTAAAGCTGCCGGTTCAGATGCACCAGCCGAAACAATGATAGTATATGCCATTGCTCCACCTTCTTCTAATCTTGTTTCTAGCTTACGAAGCTTAGAATCTTTCTGACCGATTGACACATATACACAGATCATATCTTGACCTTTCTGGTTTAAGATAGTATCGATAGCAATAGCTGTCTTTCCTGTCTGTCTATCTCCAATTATAAGCTCGCGTTGTCCACGACCGATAGGGATAAGAGCATCGATAGCTTTAATACCGGTCTGAACTGGTTGATCAACTGAAAGACGAGTAATAACTCCAGGCGCAACTTTCTCAACTGGATTTCTCTTGTCAGTTTTAATATCTCCTTTTCCATCTATTGGTTCTCCTAAAGCATTAAGCACTCTACCGATTTGCTTATCTGAAACTGGAACAGAAAGTATTTGACCTGTAGCTTTCACAACTTCACCTTCATGAATTTTTGAAAAATCTCCAAGAATAATGATACCTACAGTATCTTCTTCAAGGTTCAAAGCAACACCAGTCGCACCACTTTCGAAAGTCACCATTTCTGATGCTTTCAGATCAGAAAGACCAGATACTCGTGCAATACCATCAAATATCTCAACTACGTGTCCAATCTTTTCAACTTTTGTATCAGTTTGGAATTTCTCTATTTGTTTTCTTAAATTTTCTACAATGTGATTTTTGGTAGCCATATACTAGTTTTTTATTAAATAATCTTGTAATTGATGTAACTTGTTTGATAATGTTGTATCTATGATGTCATCTCCTATTTCTAATTTTATTCCTCCGAGTAATTTGCTGTCCTCTTTCATTTCTATCGATACCTCCTTTGCTTTATACTTTTTCTTTATGAACTCTTCAATCTCTTTCTTATTTTTATCTTTTAATTTTTCATTTGAAGTTAATTTAGCTTTTATTGTTCCACTCTCTTTGTTTATTATATTTTCAAGTGATTGTAATATCTCTTCTTTTCTACTAAATAAATTCTTATCCCGCATAAATATTATACTTTTCTCAAGTATTTGATCTAAACTAGATCCCTCTTTATCTAGGGTAGATTCATATATCGCTTGAGCTAAATTTTTAGTTGAAATACTTGCCATAAAATATAATTATATTTTCTTTATTTGTTCTAATGCTTTATCATCAAAATTCTCATCTTTATGAGTTTCAAGTAACTTTTCTGTAGCTCTAACTACAAGTGAGACTATCTCCTGCTTGGCTTCATCTATTATCTTTATCTTTTCTACTTCTAATGCTTTTTTACCATTTTGAATCATTAGGTCAACTTCTTCTTTGGCATCTTCAATCATTTTCCTCTTTTTATTTTCAGCTTCAACTTTACCTTCTTGATACAAAGTATGAGCTTCCATTTTTGCTTTATTCAAAACTATATCATACTCTTTTTGAGTATTTGAAAGTAATTCCTTATTCAACTTTGCATCATTTAAACCACCAATTATAGTAAGAGATCTCTCTTTCATTAATTTTTTTAGAGGCTTAACTATTAAATAATTTAAAACAAAAAGAACAATTATAAAGTTAACACCTTGTGCGATTATAATTTTCCAGTCTATGTGAAATGTCTCAATAAATGAATCCATGGTTAAAATAATTAATTGCTAATTTTTAAAACAAAACAAGAAGTTTATACTCCTTACTCCTAGTTATTTGAGATATCTTAGTCTCAGTGAATGATAGAAATTCAAACAGATTAAAATACAAACAACCAGATGTAAATAGTAAAACTACTTAATTGAGAAAGCGATAACTAGGGCGTAAATAGCGATAGCTTCAGCAAAAGCTGATGCTAAAAGCATAGGTACGAAAACTTTTCCAGAAGCTTCAGGATTACGTCCAATAGCTTCCATGGCTTTTGAACCGATCATACCAATAGCAATAGCAGGTCCTATAGAACCCATACCGATAGCGATTGCTTTTGCAAGTGTTGCGATTTCCATATGTTTTATCTTTATTAATTAATAATGATTGACCTTTAAATTAATGTACTCCACTTAATTCTCCCTCAAACACTTCTTTTGAAATGTCAGGCGATCCAGTGTCACTGAATTTAGCCTCTTTATTACTCTCATGCTTTTCGTCATGATCTTCATCATGATCCATGCTTGAGATTGTATAATAAACAAGTGTTAAAATGGCAAAAATGAATGCTTGTATAACTCCTACTAATACTTCTAAAAGTAAAAATGGTGTAGGTAAGACATATGCAACTATAGCACCCATCGAAGCCAGTAAAACTTCTCCGGCAAATACATTACCAAAAAGACGGAAAGAAAGTGAGGCTATTTTAGCAAATTCACCTACAAGCTCAAGAATTCCTACAGCAAACATTATAGGAGCTGTCATAAGAACTGAAGGATCTTTCTTTATTTTTGTAAATATACTACCGAGCGCTTTTAGATTAACATATTTATTGATAGTTTTCCAGAGGCCGATAGAAATGATACCGAATATATTTGCACCTATGACTGACATGATAGCTAAAGGTAAAGTTCCATTTATATCTGCTGTTCCACTTCTAAACAATGGGATAAATACTTTGCCGTGTTCAAGTGTTTCTACTAAACCAAAACCACCAAGTGGTAAGATGCCAAACCAGTTATTTAAAAGCACGAACATAAATACGGCAAATACAACAGGAAAAGCTTTATTGGTGATTGCTCTACTACTTGTAACTTGGTCACACAAATCTTCTGCACCTTCTATAATTACTTCGAATAAATTCTGGATTCCACGGGGTATCTTTTTTATACGAGTTTTAACAATAACAGCAATGACAATAAGAACAAAAACAACTACCCAGCTAGTAAATAGTGAATTTGTAACGGTAAAAGACCCAAAATTAGCAATAGGTTCAGCAAATAAAGTAGATTCTGTAGTCACCTCTTCTGAAGCAGGTTTAGACTCTATCTCTTTCACATCAACAGATAAATTATGTTGTTCTTTTACTGTATTTAGTTCATCCTTCGTGTTTTCAGTTGTCATAAATTAAATTAATTATTTTTTTCTTCTATCTTATTTTTATAAATTTTCATTTCTCTCCAGATTAGATATATTGTGGATAAGAAGCCGATACTGATAAAAATAAAAAAATATAAATTACCAGAATTATTCTTTTGATCAAAATATTTTCCAACATATGAAGTAAGAATTACCGGAACTGCAATATATGCAGAAACTTTTACAAAAATTATAATACCATCTCTCCACCAAGGAGCCTGTATTTTATCTACATCCTTATCATTCATACAAAGAAAAGGCATAAAAGCCTTGTGCGTGTGCTTGGAATCGGACCAAGGACCTCTGTCTTATCAGGACAGCGTTCTACCACTGAACTACACACGCTATATTTTTTAAAATATTAAAAAGAACATAGGAATTATAGCAAAAAAATACCTATTTTGCAAACAAAAATCCCTCACTCTTACGAGTAAGGAATTTTTGTTCTTTAGATAAAGTTAATTATCTGCGGAAACCACCACCATTCTGTGGACGCTCTTCCATAGGACGAGCTTCGTTAACTGTAAGGTTTCTTCCTTCGAAGTCCTTACCATCAAACATAGAGATAGCTGTAGCTGCGTCAGAATCGTTTTCCATTTCTACGAAACCGAAACCTTTTGAACGGCCAGTCATTTTATCCATAATAATGGTTGCTGAAGCGACCGCTCCTGCAGCACTGAAAAGAGCTTTAAGCTCTTCGTTGGTAGTCTTATAAGGAAGACCACCTACATACAACTTTTTTGCCATATATGACAATGTATTCTCATAGAGATACTTTCATATCTACTACTTGAAGAAAACTAATTTATAAATGTAATCGCTATTTCCGATTTTCATTTACATGCCTCAATGTTTGCACACGAAGAATGAAACAAATCTAGACATATCTAACTACTTTCACAATTATACCAGAGATACAAAATAATAGCAATCAATCTTCTGTTTCTTCTTCATCCCCCATTTGTCCGTTTGCAAGTGCATCAATTATTCTATTTATATTTCCATCCATTATTCCAGGTATATTTGACCATGATTGCTTAATACGATGATCAGTAACTCTATCTTGAGGAAAATTATATGTACGAATTTTCTCACTTCTATCATTCGTACCTATTTGGGCCTTACGATCTCCAGAATATTTCTTTGCTTCTTCTTCATCTTTCATCATTTGAAGCTTTGAAGTAAGCATCATCATAGCTTTTTCTCTATTCCCAAGTTGGTTTCTCTCTGTAGTACAACGCACATCTTCTCCCGTCGGCTTATGAATTAAACGAACTGCAGTTTCAACTTTATTGACATTTTGCCCTCCTGCACCCCCCGATCGTGAATACTCAATTTCTAAATCAGCTGGATTTATAACTATTGTTGTTTTTTTCTTTAGTGGAAGGATAGCAACTGAAGCAGTTGAAGTGTGTATACGTCCATTCTTCTCTGTTGCAGGAATTCTTTGAACTCTGTGTACACCGGTCTCATATCTAAGAAGTTTATATACATCTTTTCCCTTAACTTCTATAGATGCTTCCTTATATCCACCAGCAGAACTTGTAGATTCATTTAAAATTTTCCAACTCCATTTATTCACTTCTGAGAATCTTTCATACATATGTGCAAGTTCCCAAGCAAAAAGTGAAGCCTCATCCCCTCCTGCTCCCGCTCTAACTTCTAATACTATTTCATTTGGAAATTCTTCATTCTCTTTTTCAGATTTTGTAATTTCTTCTAACTGTCGTTCTATAGCTTCTTTTTGAAATTTAATATTTTGTATTTCTTCTTCTGCAAGCTCTCTAAGACTTTCATCTGTTTCCACCATTTCGTTTACCTTTTTTTCTTCATTTAAAAGTCGCTCATATTCTAACGCGAAATAACTTGTCTTATGATCTTTCTTAAGTTGTTCTATATCTAGATTCATATTTGTATTATACAAAATAACTGCAATAATAAAAAAGATATAAAATATCTTTTTTATTAGGGTCCAGATAAATTTCTATTGAAATTTTCTTCATTGCTCGGCCCATCGGCCATACTCGCACACCCCTACTAAAAAAATATCTTATATCTTTTTATGTTTATTTCTTTGTTTTTCCTGAAGCTGCTGCACGCTTTTTGAAACGATCTACACGTCCTGCTGTATCTAGAACTTTATCATTACCAGTATAAAAAGGATGGCATTGACTACAAATTTCAATATCGATTGTATCCATAGTTGATCCTACTGGAAAAGTTGCTCCACAAGCACAAGTAACAACTGATGCACTGTTATATTTTGGGTGAATTTTCTTTTTCATAATAGCTTATATTATCACGATATTATTAGTTTTGCAATGGGTCAATCATAGTAGTTTGAATTTTTGTAACTCTCGCCATGACTTGTCTTCCATATGAACAATTTGAGCCTCCAGATCCATAATATTTACAAGCAGCCTTTATCTGAGAAGTATAACTATTGCCAGCACCACCTAAATCCTTAAGAAAAAGTGATGAAGCCATAAATGCATCTTTTGCATACCAAGGATCAGGTGTATTTATTCCTAAAGCAATGGCAACTCTATTCTTTATACCTTGCCATGTAGAAGGTATAAATTGTGCTGGTCCCATGGCACCTCCCCAACTAGACTTTCCAGCAGAAGCTATAGGACAAGAAACAAGGGTTTTATAAGGATCACGTCCAACAGAAGTTGTAATTTCAAAAAATGGTTTTATGTCTCTATTTGGTTTCATTACATTTTCAAAAGCTTTTCCACTTTTAGAACTTATACCAGAACCAGTATCCATATTTGTAACATAACAAGATCCTTGATCAGTACCTAAGTTACTTTCTTGAGTTATGATTGCTAAAATAAATGCAGGTGTAACCCCAGAAATTTTTGATGCATTATTGGCATATTCAAGTGCTTTTTCAAATGGAATAGCTGAAACATCACGAAGGTTGAAAAGCATAGAAAGTATCTCGGCACGACGTTTTGCTTTATCATCAAGTAATTTTTGATATGCTTTTTCCTTATCCTTACTTATTGAAAGAAGTTGCTGTTTGTCTTTTTCATTTACTTCTACTTCTCTTTTCACTGATTCTAATTGCATTTTTGTATCCGTCTCTTTATTCTTTTTTTGTTCTAAAGCAATTTTTTCTTCTTCAGTCATTTGTTTTACACCATTTATTTCAATAACTGATTCTTTAATATTTTTCTTAATTGAAGAAAATGTATTTATATCCCCATAAGAATCAGAAATAGTATCAGCAGACAAAATAAGCGCAAGTATAGATTTACTATCCATTTCTCTATCTTTACGAATTAATTGAGCAAGTGACTCTTTTATATTATCGATACGTGTTACCAATATATTAATTTTTTTATCTTTTTCTGCTATCTCACCCCCTAATTTCTTAATAGTTAATCCTTTTGCTTGAATATCTAGTTTTGCTTTTTTTATTTGTGTAGTAAGTATAGATATATCTCTAGACAAAGAAACAGATTGACCTTTTTGAGAAGAAAGTTCTTTCTGTTTCTGTGCAATTTCTTGTTCTAAACCAGAAAGTTCACTTTCAAGACGAACCCTATCTGCCTGTGCATTTTCAAGTTCTTGTGTTGCATTAACTATTGGTACTTGATATATTATATTTCCAAATGTTATTGATATAATAAATATCAAAGAAAAAAAGTATAGAATGTATCGATTCATATACATATTATATCATAAATTTTCTCTTAATTAAAATTTAAAACATAAAACACCATAGAATTTCTATGGTGTTTTATGTTTTAAATTTTAATATTTACTCTGCAATTGTAGTTTCTTCTTCTTTCTTGCCTTTCTTTTCGACTTCAATAGCATTCAAATCTATAGGTGTTTCTTCTTTCTCTTCTTTAGCTTGAGCTACAAGAGCAACAACATCTTCACCGTCTGTTATAAGAGTAACCCCCTTTGGAAGCTTAATATCTTTCACGTGTATCTGATCATCTAATGTTGCTATACCGGTAACATCTACTTCAATAGTATGTGGAAGATCTTTTGGTAAAGCTTCAATATCGATCTCGTGTAATACTTTTACAAGAGTACCGAGTCCATCCTTCTCAGCTTTTGCTAATCCAACGAACTCAAGAGGGATTGTAACTTCTACTGACTTATTCATATCTATAGCTAAAAAGTCTACGTGTACAGGAAAACCTTTTACTGGGTCAAACTGTACATCATGAATAAGAACATCCACTTTTGTAACCTTATTATCTTTTTGTGTAGAATTAACTTTCTCATTTATTCCTGAAATTTCAAGTACCAATGTACTTGTTTCTCCTACCAACTTATAAATTTTTGTAAATGCGGTGCTCAAAACGGAAATAGGCTGGTTTTCCACTTGAGCGCCATAAACTACAGCTGGGATCATACCGTTATTTCGTATGACACTTAGCTTGTCTGTCTTACTTCGCTTTGTTGCGGTTAATGTATTCATAAAAAAGATAATAACATTAAAATATGATATTTGCAAGAAATACAATCAGAAAAATAACCCTATTCTATAAAGTATAATTTAGATTTATTACTTTATTTCTTCTTTTAACCTCCAATTTACTTCAAAAGAGATAGAGTATTTATTCTTAATAGGCCAGTGTGAGAATCTAAAGCAAAGAAATTGAAATTTATTCTCATTTATTTTACCAAAACCAAATCTATTTAGTGTGAGTTCTATATCTATAACCATATATGTATTGTACAATAAAGTTAATTAGTTGTGTAGTTGTGAGGTCTTGCCTCACGATACACAATACTATCAACCTTTCTTTTATTTAGTACTTCTTAAATTTATAAGACATCTAATTACCTTTGGTTAGTAATTTTAAAATCTGTTCCGCATAATTATATCTTTCTTCATCTGAATATTTCAAATCAAAATATTTTCTATACAAAGTATGTACCAATTCTGTTTCTTCATGAGCATCAAGAAAAGCAAGTAATCTCAAAGAACCCTCTCCAAATACTTTATCAATTTCTCGTAAATGCATCATATCTCCTGTAAATAAACCTTTATAAAACCTATCTCGTATTAAATGTTCTGGTATTTTACTATTATCAGATAAGCCGATAACTATGTTATCGATAATCATATTGTCCTTAGAGTATGAATTGGGGATACCTAATTTCTTAATATTAAAAGTATCGTATAATACTTGCCTATTTTTAAATAACAAACTCTGAGTTAAATCTTCTGTTAAAGCTTCATTAAAAGATTCAAGATATTTTATATTATCTTTGTGATTTTTTAATGCATATCCTGTTCGATAATTCTTTATATCATCTTCAAGAATCTCATACTTTATATGAGACACAGAATGGACCATCTCGTGAAGCAGATCATGAAAAAATTTAATTTTTGATTCGTTTTCTCTTCGAACAGCACAGATTTGCTGTTCATAAGAATCAAAAACAGCAGAAGCTTGGGTTGGAAGATCTTCTTTAGCAAATTTATCTGATATAATATGAATATGCTCATCTGGAATGAAGTGATTATAATTTAGATTTAATCTTTCAAATTCATTTTCAAGTATTACATCAGCAAGTAAAATCATTTCTTTTTCAAATTCTGTTTTTTCTAATTCACCTTCTTTGTACCACTCTCCACTAATAATAATATCATCTAAAACTTTAGTCTCAGCTTGTTCTAATTTTTCTTTTGTTAAATTTTTACCAATAAATTTTAATTGTTCCATATCTTTATTTGTTAAGTGATTTTAATAAAGCACGAGTAGATATTTTGCTAAATTTTTGATTATCATCTTTATTAAAAGAACTTTATCTTAAAGTATTATAAATTATTAAAAAGCTTCAAACGATTATAAACGACAACTTCTACTGCTTCGACTCCAGTTTTCAAGAATTTATACGGAGCGACTTCGTTTGGATTTTCATTTAAGAATTTTGTAAGTGCATCTTTGAAAGCTACACGAATTTCAGTATTTATATGTATAACATCGATACCTTCTTTAATAGCATTAGTAAAATCAATATCAGCTATTCCTGAACCACCATGTAATACTATCGGTGTATTACAAGCTTCTTTGATCTCTTTGATTCTCTCTATATCTAATCTTGGGTTACCACCTTTGACCATACCATGGATATTCCCTACAGATGGAGCAATTAAATTTATACCAGTTTGCTCAACAAAATATTTTGCATCACTTGGTATTGTTAAAGTAGCTTTACTTACTTCATCTGGGATAGAATCCATAACTTTGGAAGACTGACCGATGAAGCCAAGCTCAGCTTCTATCAGAATATTCCTGCCATACTTTTCATTCAATACTTTTGCATAGTCTACGCATTTTCTTGTAAGAGTTATATTTTCTTCTAATGGAAGCTTCACAGCATCTATAATAGCAGCATCATATCCAGCATCAAGTGCTTTCTTGACTGATTCAAAGCTATAATGATGATCAGCATTTAGAAAGATTGGATAATTATCTCTCTCCCTTATTGTTTTTATGAGTGAGGCTACTTCTTCCCTACCGATAAACTCTTCTTCTCCTTCTGATACACCGATAATTATAGGTACTTGCTGTGATATCTCGACAGATAACTTTTTTGAAGCATTATATATACCATGTAAAGCCTCTATATTTGATATATTAAAATGCCCAATTGCAATACCTTTTTGACCTGCTTCAATTATATATTCATTTAATGTTTTCATATTTAAAATTATATCACAATATGTTATAATAAATAAATATGAATAAACAAATTGATTTTCTAGCAATTGGAGATATTGTTGCTGAACCGTTCATTAGAATCACAGATGCAGAAGCAAATTGTGATTTACAAGGTGAACACTGCAAGATATGCTTTCGTTTTGGAGAGAAAGTCCCTTATGAATCCGCAGAAATATGCTATGCAGCTGGTAATAGTTCCAATGTAGCAGTCGGAGTTAGTAAGCTTGGTATTAATGCGACACTTGTTTCTTATCTTGGAGATGATTTCGTAGGTAAAAATAATATCGAATCATTGATGAAAGACGGAGTAAATATTGATAATATAAAGATAGTTCCTGGGATGGAGTCGAATTATCATTATGTATTATGGTACCAGAATGAAAGAACGATACTTGTAAAGCATACAGAGTTCCCTTATTCATTCTCAGAAGAAACTCCAGAAGCTAAATGGGTTTACCTGTCCTCTCTCGCATCAAATTCAGAAGAGTATCATAAGCAGATTTATGAATATTTGAAGAAATATCCAGATACTAAATTTATTTTTCAGCCTGGAACATTCCAAATCAAGCTTGGTACTGAAATACTTAGATATATATACGAAAGGACAGATATTCTCTCACTTAACTTGAGTGAAGCGAAAAGAATTCTTAATACTGAAGAAAGTGATAAAATAAAACTTATGTCATCGTTGCGATCTTTGGGTCCGAAGTGTATCGTTATGACAGATGGTTTGAATGGTGCTTATGCAGATGATGGAGAGAATGTCTACTTTGTGCCTGTGTACTCTACTCACTCAGTCGAATCTACAGGAGCAGGAGATTCATTCAATTCTGCATTTATCTCTGCATTAATTTTAGGTAAGAATTTACAAGAAGCTTTACTTTGGGGACCTATAAACTCTATGTCTGTAGTGTCACAAGTCGGAGCTCAAAAAGGTTTACTGAATAGAGAAAAATTAGAGGAGTATCTAGTGAATGCTCCAGAAGATTATAAAATAACAAAGATTAAATAATATGAATATGGGAATAGGAATAGAATTGAAAACGAATTCAAGTGAAAAAATTAGACCTAGTGTTACAATTAAAGAAATAGATAAAAATACAAAAGAATATTCAATTGAGGATTATGATTATATTTTTGAATTACAAGATGATATTTTAATTCCTAAGGAAGATAATCATGTTGATATACCACATGAAGATATTGATATTAGTAACAACAACAATAATAATGAATTAAAAAAAATTATAAAAGGCATAATAATTAAATTTGTTAATTCTCCGTATCTAAGAATATATCATAAATTATCTAATGGAACTAAAGGTGAACTAATTAAAAAAAATAATAAATCTGATATAAACGATGAAGACGACACAGAATCTGAGCCTGGAAAGATTAATTTATATAAAACTAAATTTGATATTTTAAGGAACCAGATTCAAAATAATGAATTCTCTTTGAAAGAAGAAAAAGATAAAATTGAATTAAAAAAATTATCAGTAGCTTTAGTACAAAATAAAGTTTATTGTTGGTCATCTCAATTTGGGATGATTTTTAATGATATTGATTTAATATTTGGTGGAGAACAATTGAAAAGTATAATGAGAAAACAAATAGAAATATTAGCCATGT
>CAIOXR010000103.1 GCA_903862375.1 uncultured bacterium | reverse complement strand
TTTACGTGGACCAAGATAAAAGTTTTTATCAGTTAGATCCTGCTTTGTTGTATTCCAATACCCCTTCTGATTTTGATTTTAAATTATTTAAAAAATCTCGCCCATTAAGTACCGCTCATCTTGTAAAATTATTGAAATCAGTAGATATTGTTTTTCCTATTATGCATGGATCATTCGGTGAAGATGGAGAAATTCAAAGATTTTTAGAAAAAAATAATATACCATTTATTGGTTCAAGTAGTAAGGCATGTAAAATGGCTTTTGATAAATATAATGCAAATAAAACTATTAATCAGAATGGTTTTTTTACTCTTCCCTCTGTATTATTAAAAATATATTCAAAAAATAATGAAGAAATAGTAAAGAATTTTTTTAAAATAAATAAAATAAAAAGAGCTATTGTTAAACCTGCAAAAGGTGGATCGAGCATCGGAGTATATTCTGTTAACTCATCGAAAGAAGCAATTGAAAAAGCAAATATATTATTTTCAAAAAGAATAGATACAAGAGTCGTTGTTGAACCTTTCGCTGAAGGAAAAGAATTCACAGTTATAATTTTAGAAAATAAATTTGGAATGCCAGTAGCAATATTACCAACAGAGATAGAGTTAACATATCACGAAGGAAGAATTTTTGATTTTCGTAAGAAATACTTACCTACAAATAAAATTAAACATCATTGCCCTTCACGTTTTTCTCAAGAAATAATTGATAAAATACAAATACAAGCAAGACAAATATTTTCATTATTTAAAATGAATGATTTTGCTCGTTTTGATGGTTGGGTGTTAGATAATGGAGAAGTATGGTTTTCAGATTTTAATACTGTTTCAGGTATGGAGCAAAATAGCTTTCTTTTTCAACAGGCTTCAAGGTTGGGTATGAGTCATCAAGATCTTTTATATTTTATTGTTAAAAATTCATGTAAAAGACAAAATATAAATTTTCCTGAAATATACAAAAAGAAAATTGAAAATAAAAAAATAGTTAATGTATTATTTGGTGGAAGTACATCAGAAAGACAGGTTTCATTAATGAGTGGAACAAATGTTTGGCTTAAGTTACGTAAATCAAAAATTTATGAGCCTAAACCATATTTATTAGATTTTGATAATAATGTTTGGGAATTACCATATACATTTACTTTGAATCACACTGTAGAAGAAATAATTGAACATGCTCAAAATGCTTCTTTAGAGTTTAAAAGAACTTCAAAACTAATAGAACATGCAAAAGTTGAACTTATGCTTACAGATAAAGACATATCAGAATCTGTATTTATTCCACAAAAAATATCTTTTAAAGATTTTATGAATAAATCTACGTTTATTTTTTTAGGTCTTCATGGAGGTGATGGAGAAAATGGTAATATACAAAAATTGTTGTTAAATAATAATATTAAATTTAATGGTTCAGAAGAGGATACTTCTATAGTATGTATGGATAAATTTAATACAGGTGAATTTATAAGAAACAGTAATATTAAAGGTATAAGTACTGCAAATCAGAAGGTTGTATTATTATCAGATATAAATAATAATATAGATAGTATATGGAATAATTTAGTTAGAGATTTAGGTTCTAAAACATTAATAATAAAACCTAAAGATGATGGCTGTTCCACTGGGGTAGCTCATCTTTTTGGGAAAAATGATTTAAAGAATTATCTTAACTTTTTAAATAATAAATCGAGTAGTATTCCCATAGGAATACTTAAAAATCAGAATAATATTATTGAAATGCCAACAAAAAAAATAAATGAAATAATGTTTGAAAAGTTTATTGAAACAGATTTAGTTCAATCAAAGGGGAATATTTTAAAATATAAAAAAAGAAGTGGGTGGGTAGAAGTAACCATTGGAATTTTAGAGAAAGACAATAAACTACATGCATTTAGTCCAAGTGTAACAATTTCAGAAGGAGAAGTTCTCTCAGTTGAGGAAAAATTTCAAGGTGGTACAGGTGTAAATTTAACTCCCTTACCAAGAGAAATATTTAACAGTAAAGTTATAAAAAAGACTTTATCTTTAGCCGAGCAATTAGCTGAAAAAATAGGGATTAAGGGTTATGCAAGAATAGATGCATTTATGAATGTCTCTAGTGGAAATTTATTAATTATTGAAGTAAATACTTTACCTGGACTTACTCCTTCTACTGTAATATACCATCAAGCACTAGCAGAAAAAAAACCAATCTATCCTGTTGAATTTTTGGAAAATTTAATTAAGAATAAGGGTTATTAACTTAATATGAATAATAACTTTCTCTCATACATAGAAATTTCGAAAGATAGCTTGATACACAATATTAATCAGTTTAAGAGTTTACTTAAAATTGATACGAAGATAGCTTTAGTTATAAAAGCGAATGCTTATGGTCATGGAGACAGGGAAGTAGCAAAGATTGTAAGTTCGTATATCAATTATTTTCAAGTTGATAGTATAGAAGAAGCAGAAAGGGTTAGAAGTGTCAGCAAAAAACCGGTATTGATATTTGGCTATACGAATGAATATGGTATAAGAAGAGCGATAAAGATAAATGCTATAATTTCTGGCTTTGACCTAGTTCATCTTTTGAAGATAAATTTTATCGCTGGTAATTTAAATAAAAAGATAAAAGTACACTTAGCACTTGATTCATATCTAGGTAGAGAAGGTATCATGCCATCTTCAGTTGAAAATGTTATAAAAGAGATAAAAAATATGAAGAATATTATACTCGATGGGGTATATTCTCACTTTGCAAATATTGAAGATACTATGAACAGAACTCATTCTGAGAGACAGATAGAGACTTATCATAAATGTATAGAAATTTTTAAGAATAATGGGTTTCCAGATATTATCACTCACATATCTGCTACTTCTGGAATCCTTGCATATGAGATAGGAAAGAATTTACACGATATGGTTCGCTTGGGTATAGGGCTTTATGGCATGTGGCCAAGTGAACATTTTGAATATTTAAATAGGAAGAAAATAATTTTGAAGCCAGTTTTAAGATGGATTACTCACGTGGCACAAGTGAAAGTGATACCAGCGAATTATCCTATAGGTTATGGTCTTACATACATTACAAAGAAGTCAACGAAAATCGCAGTAATACCCCAAGGTTATTCTGATGGATTAACAAGGTCAATGTCTAATAATGGTGAATTTATTATTAAAGGCAAAAAAGCAAAAATAATTGGAAGAGTAGCTATGAATATGGTAGTAGTAGATGTATCTCATATAAAAAATGTGATGCAAGATGATGAAGTTGTAATCTTAGGTATGCAAGGAAAGACTAAAATAACTGCAGAAGATTTATCATTACGATCCAATACTATAAATTATGAAGTTACGACCCGTATAAGTTCTCTACTTCCTAGGGTTATTGTATAAATTATAAAAATATGTTATATATAAGTTATGTCACAAGATAGACTTTTAAGATTAAAATGTAGTGTTTGTAAAGGTGCGAACTATTATACAAGCAAAAATAAGAAATTAGTTACAAAAAAACTTGCACTTAATAAGTTTTGTAAGGCGTGTGTTAAAAATACTAAACACAAAGAAGCTAAGATTACAGGTTAAATAAAAAGTCCCTTTGGGGATTTTTTATTTTGTATGCTATAATCAAAAAGTTTTAGGGCGATTAGTTTAGTGGTAGAACGAAAGTTTCCAAAACTTTTGGTGGGGGTCCGATTCCTCCATCGCCCGCAAATAAAAAAACAGCTTCGGCTGTTTTTTGTTGGGCGATAGCAAGCAAACTGCTTTGCTTACGTGGAGGAATCGAAGACCTTTTCCGTGTGAGTATACGAACGGAAAAGGTGTACTGAAGCTGTAAGCTTCGATAAGTGTACTCACGGTCCTACATTATATTTAATCGAAAGTATACTCGCAATCCTCCATATTTTTTAAATTATCAGATACTTATGATACAATTAATCTTATGTTCACAAATCTCACGACTATTTTTTTTCTAGGTATTTCTTTTGCACATTGGCTTATGATTGTATCTGCAATACTAAGTCTTAGTGGTGCTTTTGCATATATTCGTGACATGTTCAAAGGGAAATCAAAACCAAACTTAGTAACTTGGGGTCTTTGGGGGTTTGCTCCACTAATTGCGACAGGTGCAGCACTTTCTGCTCACGCTGATTTGTGGGCAACGGTACGTATTTTTATGTCTGGTTTTGCACCGCTTCTTGTATTTATTTTTTCTTTTTTTATTTCAGGAAGTTACTGGAAGTTAACTAAACTTGATATTTTTTGCGGATTCATTTCTATCTTAGCCTTAGGTTTATGGTTGTTGGCTGATTCGCCGTTACTTGCTATACTTTTTGCTGCTACAGCAGACTTGTTTGCAACTTTACCTACTATTATTAAAGCATGGAAACATCCCGAGACTGAGACTTTTTATACTTACTTTATTGGTTTATTTACAGCTAGTATTGTTATTCCTGCTATACCTATATGGAATATTGAGAATTCTGCTTTTCAATTATATTTACTTATTTCAAACACAGCATTATTCTTTATAGTTTTACGTGGGTATCTACTAAAACGTAAAAGATTAGTATAACTATATTTATCAACTAACTAGTTCAAATTATTAATATATTATCAATATTTATGAAAAATAATACAAAAAAATCTTTTAAGAAAAATATATCAGAGATACTTGTTGAGGAAGCACATGGTGGAAGTGGAAAAAGACAGTTAATTCTTTCAAAAGAAGATTTAATTTCTAGTCAATTACATGCAATGACAAAAGGTTTCCTTATTGCGAATGGATGTTTTGATTGGCATGAACATGAAAATATAGATGAATTCTTCTTAGTAATAAAAGGTACTGGTGTAGTTGAATTTGAAGATAGTACAATATCAGAATATAAAGTTGAGGATATTGTATATATGCCATCAAATATGAAGCATAAAATTACAGCAAAAGAAGATAGCGAATTTTATTTTATTAGAATAAATGATTAATTTATCCTAATTTATCTATGAACATGAATGAAAATATACCTAGTTTAATATCTGAAGAACAAGAAAAAATTAAAAAAAATATGGAGGTAGCACAAAATACCGAAGGATTTTCTCGTCTTACAGAAAAACAAAAATCTATTATAAAACTGTCTTTGTATTTACAAGCTCGAGCAGAACGAGGGAGAAATGAGTGGAAATCTGGAGATGATCGTAAATATATGAATAGTGAATATTATGTTGATAATAGAAATTGTCATAGTACTATATGTTGTTTAGAAAAAGAAGATATAAACGCACTCTCAAAAGATGCATTTAATGATTCAGATTTCTTTGAAGCTAAATATAATAAAGTTGAAACAATAAATGAATTAAAAACTAAAATTGAAGAATTTGATTTTCCTTGTGTACTTCAGATTGGTATTTCTTCTAGTAATGATCCTTATGGGAAATATCACTCATCTCTTGCATTGGGACATGATGGTAATAATAATATTATTTTATGGGAGAAAGAATCTAGTGAGCTTAAATTTCCATATCAAATAATAACTTTAGACCAAATTTACAATATTTATGGTAATGTATATTATGGGCTTAGAAAGCTTAGACACTTTGATGTTAAAGATTAATATAAATTATGCAAAAGAATTATAAGTATTTAGGAAGTATAAGTGTATTTTTTGTTTCAGTATTACTTATCTCAAACATAGCTTCGACAAAAATTATTGACTTGCAATGGTTTGTTTTTGATGGGGGAACATTGCTTTTTCCACTCAGTTATATTTTTGGTGATATTCTTACTGAAGTATATGGTTATAAAAGGTCTAAGAGGGTTATCTGGCTTGGATTTTTCATGGCACTTTTGATGGCCTTAGTATTTATGATTGTAGGATTACTTCCTAGTGCCGAAGAATGGAATAATCAGAGTGCTTATGATCTGATACTTGGCGCAACTCCAAGGATTATCTTTGCAAGTTTGGTAGCTTATACTTTTGGAGAATTTTCAAACTCATATATACTTGCAAAAATAAAGATATACACTAAAGGAAAAAAGTTATGGCTGAGAACAATTGGTTCAACTTTAGTCGGAGAATTAATTGATAGTACACTATTCATATTAATAGCTTTCTATGGTATTTTACCAAATTCATTATTAGTTACTTTAATTATTTCAAATTATATATTTAAGACTTTTATAGAAGTATTATTTACACCTATCACATATAAAATAGTCGCATTCTTGAAGAAAAAAGAAAACGAAGACTATTATGATAATGAAACGAATTTCAATCCTTTTAGTAAAGATTAAGATTTATTCTATAAACTTTTCTATTGTTTTTAGTATTTTAGTTTTATCATCATTACTTCTTGGATCTATCCAAATTATATTTGGATCTCGTTTGAACCAAGTATTCTGTCTTTTTGCAAAATGCCAGATATCGGTATATAGATTATTTATCATTTTATTTTTTAATTCTTTTCTTTTTGAAGTTGGTAGATTTTTTATTTTTTGCAAATATTGTGAAATGTGTCTATATTCAAGCCCAAAACTTGATAGTCTTTTCCATGATACACCACTATTATGAAGATTCTCAACTTCTTTAATCATTCCTTTTTTTATTCTTGTGAGTAATCTAACTCTTATTCTTTCTTTTAGAATTTCAGGTGGTAAGAT
>CAIOXR010000102.1 GCA_903862375.1 uncultured bacterium | reverse complement strand
GTTTCGAATCACCCCATAGGCACAAAATGGTAATTTACTCCAACGTTCATAGGTTTGATCCATTTGATTTAAAATATTAGCAAAATACAGACTTAGTATAGTTCCATGAGTTCCAATTAATATCATTTGTTCACTGTGAGTTTTTTCAATTTGCTCAATTCCTTCCTTAAAACGATTAAGAGCATGTTCAGCTGATTCGCCACCGTCAACTTCTGTCTGATATTCAGTTAGTTGTCTTTTCTTTTGTATTAAAAATTCTTTATCACTTAAAAATTTTGGACTTCTACCAATTTCAACAAAATTTGAAACTTCAATTATTTTCTTTGATAAAAATGTAGCAATTGGTTTTAAAGTAGTCACTGATTTATTTTCAGTAGATGAATATATATAATTAACTTGTTTAATAATATCTAAATCAAGATATTTATTTATTACAGTTAGAGCCTCTGGAGTAAGCTTCCATTCCTTTGGATGAATTGTTGGGTCTTTAATTGTCTCTCCATGACGTAAGAAAATATATGTATTTTTCATAATAAAATTATATCACAAAAGTTCTGAACTCATCTCCAGTATCAAAAAACTTAGTATAAGAATGTTTTAATTTGCCAAAATTGATAAATAAAGTTAAACCTTATTTTGCTTAATTTAGTTGTTGTGCTAGCATTAATTTTGGAAGTAAAGTACAAAATAAAATAGGGGGTCAAAATGACCAAACTATTGGAAATTACAAAAAAACCCAACGGCGAAGAGCCAAATTGGGTGCGTAAAGCTTGGGTTGGGCTAGTATTGCCATATAAGGATTTTGGCTTTACTGTTGTCAGTTTAAGTGTCTTAGGGCACAATTTTTCACCGAAATACTTCGGAGTTTTTGTGCCAAGAAGGGAAGCGATGATTATCTTGGGACACCATTCTCCAAAAGCTTTTATTTGGTGGAAAGAACACTATTCTATGGCTGACAGTGTTGATTTGATCTTTTTAATACAGGAAGTTAAGTTTATCAAACCACCAATAGATTAAGAATATTTAATATTCTTAAAAAATCACTTTCAATATGAGAGTGATTTTTTATTTTAGAAAATTTAACTATAATTTGCAAATAACGTTTGGATTTATTTGACATATATTTTGATATAATAATAATGTGATTATAAAAAAAGAAAAAACAATTTTACATATTGATGGCGATGCTTTTTTCGTTGGAGTAGAAATGGCAAAAAATCCAAAGCTTAAAGGTAAACCCGTTGTTACTGGTGAAGAAAGGGGTATTGTCTCAGCACTTTCATATGAAGCAAAAGCTATTGGTATAAAAAGGGGTATGCCTATATTTAGAGTAAAGCGCGATTTTCCGAAAGTTATTATTCTTCCTGGAGATTACAAGGCCTATGTGAAATACTCTGGAAAGATGTTTGATATTGTTCGTAGATATGCCGATGATGTTGAAGAATACAGTATTGACGAATGTTTTGCTGACCTCACTGGGCTTGAACGGCTTTTGAAAATGAATTACAAACAAATTGCAGAAAGAATTAAAAAAGAAATTAATGATGAACTAAATATTTCTGTTTCAATTGGCCTTGCTCCAACAAAAGTTTTGGCAAAAGTTGCTTCAAAATATGTAAAGCCAAACGGTCTTACAATAATTACTAAAGATACAATTTTAGATTATCTTGTAAAAACACCTATTGAAAAGATTTGGGGTATAGGTCCAAAAACTTCAGAATTTCTAAAGAAAAAGGGGATTATTACAGCAAAAGATTTTGTTACAAAGAAGATTGATTGGATTAAAGAGAATTTATCACAACCTTATGAAGTACTATGGAGTGAACTAAATGGAGAGTATTTGATGAAAATTGACCCAATTACAAAAACTGTTTATTCATCAATACAAAAAACAAGGTCATTTCATCCTAATACAAACGACAAAGTGTTTTTATTATCTCAACTCTCAAAACATGTAGAAGAAGCTTGTGCTAAAGCAAGATATTATAAATTGGTTCCAAAAAAAGTATCATTTTTTCTCAAAACAAAAGACTTCGTTTATCATGAATATCAAATATCACTTACATCACCGACAAATGCAGCAGAAATTATAATTCCATTAATAGAAGCAAATTTTATTAAAGTTTATAAAAAAAATATTTTATATAGAACTACAGGAGTAACTTTACAGGAACTTGTATCTGATTCTGTCACACAAGGTGATTTATTTGGTAGTAATAATTTAGCAAAGAAGTTTGAAATAATACATGAGCAGATTGATTCATTAGAAAATAAATTTGGTAAACATATGGTATATCTTGCCTCTACGCATAAAGCGATAAAAAGAAAGGAAAAGGGAACTGATTCAGAAGATTTTGATAGAGATTTACTATTTATTTAGTATTTTTCATCCTCAATTTTACAAGGATAGAAATCCAATTGTGCTTTAGGAATATTTATTGATTTTCCATAATCAATGACTTCTTTCCAAGTAAATTTACTAGTTTTAACATTAAATACTTTATGTTTGAAGATAACTATAAGTTCATCATCTTTATATAGATGAAAATAGAAATCATCCTTCATATTATCTTGAAGCTCAATAATTTTCTGATTAATCTCTTTTGAATTAATTTCAATTTTATATAAAATCCAGCCACCAGCTTTCTTCTGTCCGATAATTTTTATTCTATTGAATATAGAATTATTTTTCTGACTAATATTAACTAAAATGCCGTGATATTTTTCCATATAAAAAGTATAGCAAATTTATAAAACTTTTGCTCCATCTCGTGGGCGAGTTCAGAACCCTTAACTGGGTTGAAATAGACAGAAACTTATCTAAATTTTCTCATAAGTATTTGCAAATGAGTCCTCTGCAATAGCGTAACCACCATCAGCTACCCATCCACCAGATTTAACAGCCATTTTTTCACCCCAAGATGTATCAAATACTAGGTTTTCTTTTACTTTTATTGCTTTAATAATTCCTTTCGGTCGAAATTTCCCGTCCTCTCCAGGTATAGAGTCATATTTTTTTGCAAATTTCTCTTGTCTTATTTGTATCGGATCATTCTTGCTCCCAAACACATAAGGGTCTTTATCTCCCGGATTTTTGATAATCCAATCACCTGGTTCTGCATAATTTTTCATTCCATCTTAACTTGTGAATATTTCCTCACGCTCTGTTGCTTGGCGAGCTTCAACTTTTCCAACCTTCCTATAACTATCAGCAGTTTTGAAATCTTCTTCAAATTCTTTTAGCATATCAATTTTTCTGCACGGAACCTTTTCTTCTCCTATTAAAATATCCTCATATTCTTTTGGTGGTTGTTCCATATATTTATTATTAAATTATTAAACTAGTTATAGCATACTCTTTCAAAATTAAATTGTAAATAAGTTCTAAACCATATCTGGGGCACAAAAAATAATCCATATAAAATAGGGCTAAAAATTGGCTCCATCTCGTGGGCGAGTTTCAGAACTTTAAACTGGGAAAAGATTAGGTTGGAGATGGGAAAGTTGAAATTGGGGTAAAAGAAAAGACCCCAGAGAGCCTTTTCTCTTAGGGTCGTTTTATGCACTCTTTCGTCTCTGCCTATTTTCCTCTAACGCAGGCTGCAGCAAATGGATATAGAATGTCTCCTTTTGCACAGCTACTATTTCTTGTGAATTTTGTTCGGGATAATTCACAGTGGAGACAGAAACGTTGCTGTAAAGACTCTTTTCTTCTGATACCCCCCATTTTGTTTTTACCCCAACAATAAAGGCCGGGATAGAAAAGAAGGCAACAAACAAAAGTGCAGCCCAACACATAATTATTAGAAAACTTTCAACTATGTCCATAACAAACCTCCTATGGTTTTTTTACTTGATGCTGATAGTAATCCAAAAAAACAACTTTCAGTATAATAAACTATGTAATAGTTTTTGTCAAGTTTTGCTCAGATTTGTAAGAAAAGTTAGAACTTATTGTTCATCAAAAATACTAACCAAGTAAGTATTTATAGTTCTTTGGTCTAGGTCTGAAAAATTTATTTTATTAATAGCTAGTCTGGTAGCAAGCCCAACACCAACAAATCTCCAATGCCATGGTTCATATTCATAGTAAGTATTATCTTTTGAATATGAAAGAATAAACCCAAATTTATATGCATTTTGAGAAAGCCAAGTGTAAGCTGAAGTACTATCAAAACTAATTTCAAGCGGCGATTTAGATTTTTCATCAGCAAGATCTACAGCTGTACCAAGTTGGTGTTCAGAATATCCTTGATCAGCAGAAAATTGATTTGCCCCGCTACCATAAGTCACGAGGTAATCATTTTTTAATGTTGATTGCGTTCCAAAAGAACGATATGCTGAAACAATTTTTATTGAAATTCCACTATTATTTGCTTGGTCCAACATTCTTGTTAAAAAAAGTAAAGCGTTTGTATGAAATTGAAAACTTTTAGTTTTGTCAAATAAATATTTTCCATCTATGGTTGTAAGACTCATCGGCACATAATTATCACTAAGAAAATATATTTTTGAATACTTTTGTAAAAGCTCTTTATCTGTTTCAGAAAGTTTTTTCAACGTACCAATTGTTCCGGCAATATCGCTGATTGTATTTTGAAAAGCGTTACTTTGATTTTGTTGATTTGCTAATTGCTGAGATAATTGATCGCTTGTTAAAGTTGATGTTGCTAAGCCAGCCTCTAAAATTGCTATCTTTTGTTTTAAAATTTGTGTAGAAGATGACATTTCGTTTTTAAGAACGATAATGGTTTGCGATTGTGTATAAATAAAGTAACCAACAACTGCTATTGCGATTAAAGCTACCAAATCTAAGATAAGTGGCCATTTGCTTTTACTAATTTGTTTATTTTCAAGATTATTCATTTTTAAAAGTATAACATTCTTATTAAATTAAATAAAAGCATGTCAATTATTTGAGTGTATTGTTTGTTTCAAAATAATTAATAAGTGCTTTAATTCCAGCTAGATTTTTTTCCCATTCAATTGTTCCGTGGGTTTCGAGCTCTACTGTTAAGGCGGGGATATTAATGGACGCTAGCCAATCATCCGAGGCACCAGTAGTACCATAAGCAGTAAATGTTTTAACTGCTGGATAACCTGATGATTGTGAGTATGCATTCATAATATCAAGTGTTACTGGAAGAATTCCATTTTTACATTGTGATGCATAAACTGCATTTGATTTACTGTGCCAAAAAATTACAGCGACAGGATTATTTTTTAAAATGTAATCACGGACTGCTCTAGACTCTGGTTCAGAAAAAGGTGCATTTCCGGCACTTTCAATTTTATTTTGCCAAGTACTTGTAGCTTGCCATTTACAATCAAAATTTCTATTAAGGTCAACACCGTTTGCATTAAAACGACCCGGAGCCTCTGATATGCTAATGGTAGGGACATCGGAAATTGAAAAACGTCCTTCTTTACCGATAATTTTGTAAACACCATCAGGGTTTATAGAAGGTATTACTGTAATGCTCATGTTTTTTGGAACAAAATTTGGATTAGCGTTTAAATAATCAATAAAATTATATGCCAAAAGTACGCTGTTCCACTCATAACCACCATGAATACCACCGGCAAATAAAAGGCGAGTGTTTCCATTTCCAAAAGTAAACGCTTCTATTGGTCGTCCCTCCACTGATTTTCCAATTATTTCATATTTTGGTATTGAGCTAGTAACAATATTGTTCTGATTTGGTTTAGTTTTATTTAAAAAAATAAAATAAATAAAAAAAAGTACAATAAAAATAATAACTAAAACGACTGTTTTTCTAGAAAAAAACGATCTCATTATTTAGCGTAATATTTAAGGATAGCTTTAACTCCTGCTAAATTTTTATTTAATTCAACATCAGTATGATTTGTCAAAAGGACACTAATAGCTGGAATATTAATTTTAGCCAACCAATTTACCATATCACCGGTTGTTGCATAGAAGTCAAATGTCTCGTAAGCCGGATACCCTGATGCTTTTGAGTAAATGTTTGTAAGTGTGTTTGTCTCTGGCAAAATACCGTTATGACAACTTGATGAAAACACTCCACCCGCTGCGCTATAAAAGACAACTACAGCTTTTGGTTTTTGTACCTCAATATAATTTCTTACGGCTGAACTTTCTGGTTCAGAAAATAATGAATTTCCACCGCTTACTGTTTTGTTTTGCCATGTTCCTTTTGTTTGCCAATCGCAATCAAAATTACGATTAAGATCTACATTATTTGCATTAAAGCGTCCGGCAACTGTATCTGCTTCTGATGTTGGAACATTAGATACCGAAAAGACTGAAGAAGTGCCAACGACTTTATTCAAACCGTCAGGATTTAAAACTGGGATAACTGTAACTTTTATATTTGAAGGGATAGAGTCAGGATTTGCTTTTAAATAATCCATCAAATTATATGCTAGTAGAGCTGTATTCCATTCATAACCACCATGAATACCACCAACAAATAAAAGTTCTGTCGTACCCGTACCATAATGATATGCCGTGATATTTAGACCTTGAACCGAGGTACCGATAATTGTTTCCACTTTATTTTCTACTGGAATATTTACAATAGCTGTAGTAGTTGCTACATTTTGATTATTATTTACAACTACATTTTTGTTCGACGAACCTTTAATAATAAAATAACCACCAACAATAACTAGAACAATAACAACGAGTGCAATAATTGTTTTTTTCATATCCTAGTATTGTATCATAAAATCACATCGAAAGCTTTTACTCCAATTGATAAACGAAGCTTGCCCTGTAGTGAGTAATCTCTACTACTGGGGTAAGAACTTGTTTGAGATAGGGAAGTTGAAATTGGGGTAAAAGAAAACGGCGCAGCCACAAAAGCTGCGCCGAAGAACTAATAACATTTTGCCAACATTACGCGACGTCTATAACCGCTAGGGCTAACGACAAATACTTCGTTTTGTATGCTGGACTGACCACCAGATACAGAAGTCTGCTGGTTTTTTTTCAGCTCTCTGAGTTTCTCCGCCGCTGCCTCAGACGCAAGTCTTTCAGATTTGTAACATTCACCAATTTGATAGTATTTGAGCCCGCCTTCGAAATTATACGGAATTTCAACTTTCCAAATACTCCTCATGTTCTTTGATATTTGGTCTCTTACTTTTCTTTTTGACAAAGTAGAAATCAACAGAGAGCCAAGAATATAGAAAGCGATTCCCATATCTCCGCTGATTATTGACCAAGTGTAATTGGAGAACACATGTGCCACAACTGATACTGTGAATAAAGTTATGGCTACTCCTTTTACGAAACCTTCTTCTTGTTTTAGATTTGAATAGTGGACTAATATCCTGGCTATTAGTCCCAAAACCATAACAAACAAGACAATAAGTGCCTCTACCGTATGACTCATAAAACCCTCCTTTTTCAGCCATTAGCTGAAAAAATGCTTATTATGCTAATTGATAATAAAATTTTATGACCTATTGTCATAAATGTGAAAGGACGTCGTATTTAAATCTCATATTAGTTATTATAATAAATAAGTCAAGTCAGGTTCTAACCCTATTTATAATACAAAAAATTACCCAATATTTAATGGGCTATTTTTTCGGCTCCAATTGATAATGGAAGTTATAACTTGTTTAGCTTTTAGTTTGGTATAATTGTACTGTGGTTATAAAGAAAGAAAAAACGATTTTACATATTGATGGCGATGCTTTTTTTGTTGGCGTTGAGATGGCAAAAAATTCAAAACTCAAAGGCAAACCAGTTGTTACTGGAGAGGAAAGAGGAATTGTCTCTGCACTTTCTTATGAAGCAAAAGCTATTGGAATAAAGAGAGGAATGCCAATATTTAGAGTTAAGCGAGACTTTCCAAAAGTTATTATTCTTCCTGGAGATTATAAAGCCTACATTAAATACTCAGGAAAAATGTTTGATATTGTTCGTAGGTATGCTGATGATGTTGAAGAGTACAGTATTGATGAATGTTTTGCTGATCTAACAGGACTTGAGAGACTTTTAAAAATGAATTATAAACAAATTGCAGAACGAATTAAAAAAGAAATAAATGATGAGCTAAATATTTCTGTTTCAATCGGTCTCGCACCAACGAAAGTTTTAGCAAAAGTTGCCTCAAAATGGATAAAGCCAAATGGTCTAACTATAATTACAAAAGATACAATTTTAGATTATCTTGTAAAAACACCAATTGAAAAAATTTGGGGTATCGGTCCAAAAACTTCTGAATTTTTAAAAAAGAAGGGTATTATGACTGCAAAAGATTTCGTAACAAAGAAAATTGATTGGATAAAAGAAAACCTATCACAGCCATATGAAGTACTTTGGAACGAACTTAAGGGTGAATATTTGATGAAGATTGACCCAATTACAAAAACTGTTTATTCTTCAATACAAAAAACTAGGTCATTTCATCCTAATACGAACGACAAAATATTTCTTTTGTCTCAACTCTCAAAACATGTGGAAGAGGCTTGTGCTAAAGCAAGATATTATAAATTAGTTCCCAAAAAAGTATCATTTTTTCTCAAAACAAAAGACTTCATTTATCATGAATATCAAATATCACTCACATCACCAACAAATGCAGCTGAAATTATGATTCCTTTAATTGAAGAAAGTTTTAATAAAGTATATAAAAAGAATATTTTATATAGAACTTCAGGGGTAATTTTACAAGAACTCGTATCTGATTCTGTAGCACAAGGCGATTTGTTTGGTAATAATAATTTAGCAAAAAAATTTGAAAGAATACATGAGCAGATAGATTCTTTAGAAAACAAATTTGGTAAACATATGGTTTATCTTGCTTCTACACATAAGGCAATCAAAAGAAAGGAAAAGGGAACTGATTCAGAAGATTTTGATAGAGATTTGCTATTTATTTAATGATTTAACATTTTCAATAAATTTGCTACACTCTATATATGAAATATAAATTTGTTGCTGTGGATATTCAAAACTATTTTTTCTTCAAAAAGAAAAATGATGTATACATACAAAAATCTCTTATAAATTTTTTAAACAAAGAGCTTTTTCCTTATTTTATTAAAAATAAAATTAAGGTAGATGAAATTATCTCGGATTATCGTCAGCCTCGTCCTGGTGATGCCGGAAATCTCTGCCATCCTGGCACATGGGGTTATGAATCAGCTATTCCGAGCAAACTACGAAAATCACTATGGATTAAGTGTATGAACTCTCCAATTTGGATTAGAGATAATATAGGTGATAAAAATAAAAAACCTGGTCTTCCTTATCCTGACTCAGAAAAATTTGGAAGATGGATAAAGAAAAATATTGGTGAACCTAGTAAAGTAATTCCAGTTATTTTTGGCTTAACAATTGATTGTTGTGTTTTATCAACTATTCAAGAGTTCCGATGGAGGGGTTATAAACCGATTGTAATAATAGAAGCTGTTGGTCATGCTGATGGAAGTGAAAAAGATAAAAAAGTTGTACTAGAAAAAACCGCTGTTAGTTGGTGGTCAAATGTTATGAATTGGAATAAGTTTAAAAAACTTATCAAATAAAAAACCATGGCTCCGCACATGGGATGATGTTCGGAAAGTGATTATTGAAGGAGGTAACACCTAGAAGAAACAAATAAAAGATAGAACGCCTGTTTTTTAAATCTAGTACGCTTACAAAAATAACATATTAATTCCTAGTAAAGTCCGTAATCCACGAATTACCATCAAGTTTAATATATAAAGGATGGTGTCTTACGTCTCCTCCATCCCTCATTACTCTATATTTATTACATTGGTCTTGAACATCTGAATTAATATCAATATTATTACTTGCCATTTGAATAAGCTGATCTACACACCAATTTTGCATTTTTTTGTCGTTAGATATTTTTATAAAGTAATATAAAAAATAACCTAAAACACAAGCTACAATCATCACAATAGCTATCTTTTTTTTGTTTTTCATATACGTATAGTAACATAATTAAGATTTATTGAACAAATCACAAGACACTATATCTATTTAACAGATATACTCCTCTTTTTTCTATCTTTCCAGTTTTGGCTTTTTAGTACTGATTCAAAAAGTATGTCGTATGCACGATTCATTTTTTGAATTGATTCAGGGGAGTCAACATAATTATAAACTATTCTCGGACAATCTTTGAATCCTTTAAAAAGGACTATACCGTCTTTCTGATTTTTGTTGTATTTATTAATCACTTCGTCTTTTTTTAAATATCTTACTGACACTGTTTGCTTAAAGTCTTAGTCGGATAGGCTTTTAATAACTCCTCGAGAGAATTAAAAGATTTTAGATATTTTGGAGTCAGGGCTTTCCAACCAGAACAAGAGGCTGGATAATAATACTTAGAAGTACCATAAGATGAAGTGTAATAAACACCACTTGATTGATCAGTCGTTGTTTGAGAGTTAATAGAAGAGGTAGTACTTGCGGTGGTCTTAAGGGTAGCATCTCCATTACAAGTATTTGGTGACCAGAGTCCTATTAGATTTTCCTGAGCAGATTTTTGTGCTGCTTTAAATTCTAACTGATATTTATAAGGCACCTCGTAAGTGTCTTCGTAAGCATAACCATCTTGGATCATTTGAAGATTAAAATTGGTACCATCTTCAAGAAAAATATATCTTAACAACCTATTATATTTATCTCTTTCACCTTGTGTTACATCTGCCTCTAAATAGACCTTTTTACCACCTAATAACAACTTGGCTTCATCTGATGCTTCTTTACCAAAACATTCAACTGGTTTTCTAGGATCTACTGTCTCTGGTGTGTTTATGCCAATTAATCTTATTCTCTCCGTTTTTCCATCGATAGAAACATCTATAGTATCTCCATCCACAACTTTTACAACATTTAATAAAGCGGTATTAGACGGAATTAATGCTGTTTGTACTTTTTTACTATCAATACTTGGATTAGATATAAAAAGATAAACAACAAAAAACACAACGGCAATAACTCCAGCGATGTAGACTTTATTTTTCATATTTTTATTATAGCATTTCTATAATGTACTACTACATAGATTGGGTTTTTATTTTGAGTGGAAAAAAAACAAAAAACATGAAACAATAAAATAATAATTATATGGATTCAGAAGTCACAGTTAAATACAAAAAGAAATTAAAAGAGTTGTGCGAAAAAAAACAGTATAAACAAGCTCTTAGGTTGATTACGGAGGAACTAAAAACAAATCCAGATGCTTTTCATCTGCTTAAATATAAAGTTTTTGTACTTGATATGTTAAATAAAAATAAGGATGTTGTTATTGCCGCAAATATTGCAATTTCGATTAAACTAGATGATTATGTTTTTTATGTTAAGGGATGTTCACTATGCTGTTTAGGTGAATTTTCTGAGGCAATTTTAGCTTTTGATTCGAGTTTAGCAATAAAACCGAATTTTCATGGAGCTATAGAGAGAAAAATATCAACATTAATTAGACTTGGAAGATATAAAGAAGCCGTAAAACTTTATGAAGAAAATGATCTGTCCGCCTCTGATGGTGATAGTTTACTTAATAATTTAGGTCATATGTATCTTAAATTAGAAAACTATGATCGTGCTGGTCAATTTTTATATTCAGCAAAAGGACTTAATCCCTATGAACCTGCAGTTTATTATAATCTTGCTCAAATTTATAAGATTAAAAAGGATTATCTGAGATTTTATAAGCATTTCGCTATGTTTGTTTTTTTATTTTTTATAAAAAAAATTGGTATATATAAAATATTGGTTAAGTTTGCAGTTAGAAGAGAATTTCCTGTGGGAACGGTATTTTTTAATGGGCCTGGCAAACTATTTAAATCCAAAGATGGAGAACGTGAGACGAAGGCGATATTAAAGTTACTGCGTGATTTTAATGCAACATCTCTTTGTAATGACACATGGGAGTGGTTTGCAGTCAACATTCCATATGAAGCTGTAGAAAAGAATGGTTTTAAAGGTGATATAGATATCATTTTAAAACGACCAAGATATTTATATCCAGGTGGACCAGATGCGGGTGTCACATATAGGGGTTTCCAAGTAAAAATTTCCGTAGTTAATATGTTTGGAAAAATAGAAAAGATTCAAAGAGGAAAAAGAAAATATGAGGAAATAAAAAAACAGCTTACTATACTAAAGAAATTTGGATGTGAACAAATTTTTCTGTTAGAGCTTTTTGTTTTGGAACGGGGGTATTCTACATTTAATATATTTCCAAATCAAGAAATAAGAAATGAGATTTTGAATAAAGCTAAATATCTTAAAAAACTAGGTTTTGGTTACGTGGTTATTGCAGAAGAACCGTCTACTACCCATGATGATGAATCTGGTGGTGTGGCACACATACCTATAAATGTTCTCGAAACAACCACTAATAATATTGGCGTGAATTTTAAGAATTTAGTTGATGGTATTGATAATGTTTATCACGATCATTCATTAAATGATTTATTAAAAAATCTACCCAGACAGGAAGCATTTAATGCAAAAATTGGTTATTGTTTAAGGTGTAAAAAACTTACCATGATTATTCCAATCGGCTACACATTCCACATTTGTGGCTTTTGTAGAAAAGGCTATTATTAGATGTAATTTTAATGAATAAACACTCATATTCCACCCTATTACTAGCTTGTGCTAGGTTATTTATCGGTAATTTGAACAATATCAAATTGTTATGTAAAGTAAAGCTGGATTATGAATGATGAAATTTATAAAAAAATATGCAATAATAAGGTTTCAATAAACATGAAATTAATTATTAAATAATATGGCTACTAAAGTTCACATTTCTCCCAAAATACTAAATTCCATAGCAAGTTTGTACAATGATACAAACCGTATATTTATGGAGTATATAGACAACTCCATAGACAGTGCCGATCAACACTATTTTGATCAAACCCTCAGTGCTTATTCTCGCCCTGTTGAAATCATATTAAAAATTGAAGGTAAAACAGCAAAAGATGGCAAGGTTCAAATTATAGATAATTGTTTTGGAATAAATAATTTTACAAAGATTGTAGGTCACATCGGTGATTCTGATAAAAGAGCACAAGCTTGGACAAATGGTCAGTTTGGTTACGGAATATATTCTTTTATGGCGGCGTGTGAAAAACTTGATGTTACATCTAAATTAGAAAAAGAAGATGCTGTTTTTTTGCCAATCTCACGAAAGGAATTTGATAAAGCGAGACAAGAAGATATAAGGTTGCCTGATCCAAAGATTGTAACAAATTTTGATTGTATTTCAGGTACCAAAATTATTTTATCGGAATTTGATAAAGAAATGTGGAAAGTTATTAATGTTCAGACATTAAAGGAGGAAATTGAAAAACATTTTGAACTTATACTTAGTAGAAAAAATTTAACAATAAAACTTATTGATGCAGACAGAAAAGAGTACACTTGTATCCCATTTGATTATGAAACTCTAACTGGTGAAGTATATGAGGATTATCTTACCGATCTTCATGTTGGTAAAAAATCAGGAAATATATTTGAAACACAGAAGATTAAAACCCCAATTCATATTTTTTTGAAAATGACTAAAGGTGTTACGACGAATAAGCCACCAGTATTTATTTCAAAAGGACGTAGAATTTGTGAAATAAAAGACGTAAAATCTTTCAAATCAAAACACAAAAGTGATATCTGGGGTCATCCAAATGTTACTGGATATATTGATTTAAACTCTCTTCTAGGTCCAACCATCGCAAGAACTGATTTTAAGAATGACAAAGATTCCCGAATGGTCTATCAAACACTATTTGATCTTGAAGATCTTATTTTGGAACATGTGAAGAAGGTAAACATGGAGACAGAAGAAAGGCATTATCAGCAATTAGAAGATGTTTTAAACAAAGCACTTTCTAAACTCGCTAAGATGGATGCTATGAGTTATCGAACGGAATATCTATCAGGTGGGAAAACTGGTCTTGCTGGCGGTGCATTTGGCATGTCTGTAGGTGATGAATTCGGTGATAAAGCTCATGGCGACGGCGACGAGATAGAAAATCCAGACGACACTAATGATACTGGAGATGACACTGGTTTATCAGAAGACGAGGGTAAATTACCAAGTGATAATGACGGTGGCAAAAATCCAAAAAATCAACAAAAAGATGAAAGCGAGTTTGCAGGAGAACCAAGAAAAAGAAGTGGCTTTAATATTAGAATCTCTGATGAAGAACCTCAAATTGATGGGTCTACAAATAAAGCATGTAGATCGTTGTGGGATGGGAGTTACATTATAATTTATAAAAAGCACCCCGATTTTCAAGCCAGAGTTAGTCATTCACATCAGGGAGAAACAAAAATAACAGAACGTCTTATTTCCTACTTAGCGAGTGAGATAACAGTACATTACAAAGACCTTTTCTTTAATAAGATGCAAAATGGTCAACCAGAATATAACAAAACAATGTTTGAAAGTTTTGTTGATTTTATTTATCAATTTGAAAAAATGTTACAAGACTTTAATGGTAGAAATTTATCCGAATTAAAATAATATGTCTATCAATGATCTTATAAATAATATTGTCCCTGATTACAATAAATATAGAAAGAGTAGCGATGTTCTCACAGGAACTGAAGCTATTGAAATACTCTGGAATATTGGAGATTCTCTTAAAGAATATATTGAAGAAACAAAAGTTGCCCCACACGCTTTATACCGTCAGATTTATGGTAAATCCGAAGGGAAGACAAACGTAGTTCAAAAGAGCTACATTACACGTGATTTTCTTAGTCGCAGTTATCGTATTCGTAATATATTTGTTAAGAAATCTGATATCAAAAAAAACCTACCAAATTTACAAAAATTCGGGTTGTTTTATAAGGCTATGCCATTTATAGATAATCCAAAATATCGCTTTACTGGAAAAGAAGAAGTAAATCTTTACAAATTACTTAATTCTAATAAAAGCTACACAGTAATAATGAAAGAAGTTAATCGCCTTCAAAAAACAAAAATTGGTATTAAGAATCCACGAGATCAAAAAATAAAAGAAATGACAGGTGATAAGGATATATTTGTGTCATTTTATAATTATATTTACTCACTTCTAAAGTGCTCAGACTACAAGAAGGCACAGAAGGAAATAGATAGTATAGATCTTGAATTTATAAAAAAACTATCCAAAAATACAAGTGCACTTGCCCTTGATGGATTACTAATGACAGACTTTGAAATCCCAATGAAACTTAATAAAAAGTGGCTTGATTTTTCCACTTTAGTAAAAAGGCTTATTTCAAAAGAAGATTCGCAGGAGAGAAGAAGATTTAGAAGATTAATCCCGTCACACCGAATGACACAACTGGGAGAAATGCTTTACTTACTTACAACCGAAAATCTTTATAAAACCTTTAGGGGATAAAAATAAATAACATGAATAAAATAAATAAAGTTGATCTAAAATCTATGAATATCAAAGATGAGCAGATAGAAAAGCTAAAACAATCTTTTCCTGAGGTTTTTAATGATGAAAAAATTGATCTTGAAAAACTAAAGCTTTCTTTAGGTGAAAATGTTGATATTGGAAGAGAAAGATATGGAATGAACTGGCCAGGAAAAACGCAAGCAATAAAAGTGGCTCAACTTCCTAGTATTGCAACATTGAAACCAGATGAAAAATCATCTGTTGATTTTGATACTACACAAAATCTATTTATTGAAGGAGATAATCTAGAAGTATTAAAACTTCTTCAAAAGTCATATTTTGGTAAGATAAAAATGATCTATATTGATCCTCCCTACAATACAGGAAAAGAGTTCATATATCCTGATAAATATGAGGAAGGACTTGAAACATATTTACAATTTACTGGACAAATTGATGCCGAGGGCAAAAAGTTTTCAACAAATGTAGAAACTGACGGAAGATTTCATTCTAAATGGATGAATATGATGTGGCCAAGATTATTTTTGGCTAAAAATTTATTAAAAGATGATGGTACAATTTTTATTTCTATAAATGACCATGAGGTTGGTAATCTAAAAAAGATTTGTGATGAAGTTTTTGGAGAAGAAAATTTTTTAGCGCAAATAGTTTGGCTTAATAAAGAAGGCGGTGGTGGATCAGATAGTAAAAATTTTAAAATTAAACACGAGTATATTTTTTGTTATGCAAAAAATATTGAGACTAATCCAATAAAAGGAATTGAGACTGAGGAGAATGACTCTTATTCTAATCAAGATGAATTTGTAGAAGAAAGGGGTAGGTATAAGCTTATAAAATTGAATAGTTTTAGTATTCAGTATTCTAAATCATTAGATTACCCAATTATTGCAGAAGATGATTCTGAAATTTTACCAAGTGAAAACGGCCGAAGGGGATGTTGGCGTTGGTCAAAGAAAAAATTGGAATGGGGAATTGAAAATAAATTTATAATTATTAGAAAGAATAGTGATAATATTTGGAACGTCTATACAAAACAGTATTTTAAAGTTGATAATGAAAATAATCCAATAATTAGAGCACTTCCTCCCGTTGCTGTTATTGAAAAATATTCAAGCACTATGGCGACAAAAGAAATGGAGTCTCTATTTGGAAAAACTAAAATATTTGATTATTCTAAACCCTATCAATTAATTAGAAATATTTTACTTTTTGGATCAGATTATAATGATATCATTCTAGATTTTTTTGCAGGATCTGGAACTACAGCACATGCTGTAATGACATTGAACGCTGAAGATGGCGGTAATCGTAATTTTATAATGACTCAATTACCTGAATTAACGCCTGAGGATTCAGAAGCATATAAAGCTGGATTTAAAGACATTACAGAAATTGGAGAAGAAAGAATAAGAAGAGCTAGTAAAAAAATATTGGAAGAAAATAAAGGCAAGGAGGGATTTGATGCAAAAAAGTTTGATAAAGGGTTTAGGGTATTCAAATTAGATAAAAGTAATTTTTCTGTCTGGGATGGTTCTAGTAGTGGAGATATACAGAAGAAGCTAGAACTTCATGTCGATAATACTGACCCTAAAAGTAAAGAAGAAGATATTCTTTATGAAGTATTAGTAAAAGCTGGATTTGAATTAACTGAAAAAGTAGATGAAATAAAAATAGATAATAAAAAAGTTTATTCTATACAAAATGGTCAGCTGATTATTTGTTTAGATAAAAACCTTGATAAAGATTTTGTCAAAAGTCTTGCGGAAAAGAAGCCAAAACAGTTTATATGTTTGAATTCATCATTTAAAGATGATGCAGATCTTACCAATACTGCAAAGATTCTAGAGAATAATCAGATAGAATTTAGAGTAATATAACCTATGAAATTAAAATTTGATTCAAACCAAGAGTTTCAAAAAGACGCTGTTAGTGCAATCGTTGATATTTTTGATGGTCTTCCACTAAGTGAAGGGGAAATAAAGATCAATATAAAAAATAAAGGAGATGGTTTGTTTGAAAATATACAACAAAATGAATTGGGAATAGGGAATAACCTCTCTCTTTCTGATAAAGACATATTAAAGAATATTCATGAAATTCAAGATAGGAATGACATTCCTAGAGTGAATGTTTTACAAGGAATGGATTTTAGTGTCGAAATGGAAACAGGTACAGGAAAAACTTATGTATATTTGAGAACTATTTTTGAGTTAAATAAAAAATATGGCTTCAACAAATTTGTGATTGTTGTACCAAGTGTGGCTGTAAGAGAAGGTACCTTAAAGAATTTACAGATCACAGAAGATCACTTCAAGAATTTATATAATAATGTCCCGTTGAATTATGCCGTCTACGATTCTCAGAAGATGAATACTGTGAAGAATTTTGCTACAAGTAATCAACTTCAAATTCTTGTTATAAACATCGATGCTTTTAGAAAGGATTTTACTGACTCTGATGGAGAAGATAAAGGGGTTTTATTTCATAGAGCTAATGAAAAATTAAACGGATATAGTCCACGAGAATATGTACAGGCAGTACATCCAATAGTTATTATCGATGAACCTCAGAGTGTAGATAATACTCCTAGAGCAAAAATGGCCATCTCCTCACTCAATCCTTTATGTAAGCTTAGATATTCTGCTACACATATTAATCCTTATAATTTAGTATATAAATTAGATCCAATAAAAGCATCAAAATTAAAGCTTGTTAAAAAAATATCTGTAGCTTCAGCTCGTGAAATAGATGGAGTAAATGATGCTTATATAAAAATGATTAGTTGTGATAATAAAAATGGAATTAAAGCAAAACTTGAAATACAAGTTCAAACAACAAATGGTCCTAAAAATAAAACAATTACAGTTAAAGGAGGACACGATCTTTATGAAGTATCTAAAAATAGAGAATGTTATAAAAATGGTTTTCAGGTTGGTGAAATAAATTGTGAACCAGACAATCAGTTTATTAAATTCTCGCCAAGCGGTATTAGGTTATCTGTGGGTGAAGCAACTGGTGGATATGGAGATGAAATAAAGAAAATCCAGATAAAGAATACTATTAAAGAGCATTTAAATAAGCTTAAACAAGTTAAAGATAGAGGAATTAAGGTTCTTTCTCTGTTTTTTATTGATCGCGTTTCTAATTATAGAGTTTATGGAGAAGATAAAAAAACAAGCAAAGGAAAGTACGCTATTTGGTTTGAAGAATTTTTTAATGAAATTGTAGAACAAAAAGAATACAAAGGTCTTATTAACTATTCTTTTAATGAAGTGTGCGATGGTTATTTTTCTGAAGATAATAATGGTAATTGGAAAGATTCTAATGGGGCAACAAAGGCGGACGAGGGAACCTACGACAAGATTATGAAGAACAAGGAGAAGCTCCTATCCTTAGAAGAACCTTTACAATTTATTTTTAGTCATTCTGCTCTAAGAGAAGGATGGGATAATCCTAATGTGTTTCAAATCTGTACGCTTAATGAAACAAACGCTGTAATGAAAAAGAGGCAGGAGATTGGAAGAGGTTTGAGACTACCTGTAAATCAAGATGGTGAAAGAGTTTTTGACGATTCAATAAATAAACTAGTTGTTTTTGCCAATGAAACTTATAAAGAATTTGCTGAAAAACTGCAAAATGAATACGAGGATGATTGCGGAATTCGTTTTGGTCAGATACCAAAAAATGCCTTTGTTGAAATAAATTATTTTGTAAAAAACATTGAGGTAGAAACTACAAAAGAACAGTCAGAGAGAATCTGGTTAAACTTAAAAGACAGAGGTTATATAAATAGTGAAGGATATTTAACTGATAAATTTAATCCAAATGTTCTCTTTAAGTTTGAAACACTAGAGGAATTTAAAGCTATAGAAGGGGAGATATTTGATATTGTGTCTGATTATATGTTGGATAGACATATCACTAAGTATCAAGAACCAAGGAAAATACAGATTAACAAAAGAATTTATCTTGATGCAGATTTTAAAATATTATGGGACAAAATAAACAAAAAAACTACTTACTCCGTTGACTATTCTAGCGAAGAACTTATTAAGTCTGCATCAGAAAAAATAAAAGTGATGCTAAAGGTTGATCACCTCAAAATTCAATTTATTAAAGCAGAATTTGATATTGATAATAAGGGGGTTGAAACAAGAGAAATAAAAAATCAGATTGTGGAAATTGATAATAATTTTCTACTTCCTGATATTTTGTCATATTTACAGAGAGAAACTAATTTAACAAGAAAAACGATTTTTAGTATTTTAGATAATTCAGGACGTTTAAAAGATTTTAAAATAAACCCACAGAAATTCATTGACCAAGTTTCAGAAATAATAAAAAATGAATTGAACGATCTTGTTATAAAAGGCATTAAATATGAAAAAATTGGTGATAAGGAATATGAAATGAAATTATTTGAGGAGCACGAGCTTACTAGTTATTTGGACAAATTACTATCTTCGCAAAAATCAGTTTATAATATGATTGAATATGATTCAGAAATAGAGAAGAGATTTGCTATGGATCTGGAAAGAAAGGAAAGCGTAAAATTATTCGTCAAATTACCTTCTTGGTTTACCATTGAAACTCCTATAGGAAAATATAATCCAGACTGGGCTATTGTTAAACATGATGATAATACCCTTTATTTTGTGAGAGAGACAAAAGGAACTTTAGACTTTACCAAATTAAGAAACAGTGAAGCTTATAAAATTAGATGCGGTGAAAAGCACTTTGAGGAATTAGGTGTTGATTTTAAGGTGGTTATGGATGCAGGAGAGATATAAATCATACAGAATACAAATATATGAACATAAAAGAGAAAAAATCTAATAAGAAAACATCATCAGATATTCCAAAACAAATATTTGAGAAGTTTTTAGAAGAACTTAAATCCACTGAGATACCTGTAGAAATAACTGGTCGTCTTGGTGATATTCTTATAAAAAAAGAAAATTTAAGCGAGACTGATATTAAGAATGCCTTATTTTCTGACATACCAAAAATATGATTAAAGTTAAAAAAATTGAAATAGTTGAATTTCGTGGAATTCGTAAACTCAAAATTGATTTTAATCAAAATAATTTTGCTATTTGTGGAAGAAATGGTACTGGTAAGAGCGGTGTAGTTGATGCCCTAGAGTTTGCACTTACTGGCAATATATCCCGTCTTTCTGGTTCTGGTTCAGGAGAAGTATCAGTTAAAGAACATGCACCACATGTTGATAGTCGAAATAATCCAGAAAAAGCATATGTGATCCTTACAGTGTTTATTCCTAGTCTTAATGTAGATGTTATTATTAAACGTAATGTAAAAGATTTCAATTCACCAACTATTACACCGAGTAGTACCGAGATTTTACAAATACTAAAAGAAGTAGCTGAACATCCAGAGTTTACATTGTCACGGCGTGAAATTATTAATTATGTTATATCTGCTCCAGGTAAACGTGCACAAGAAGTACAAGCTCTTTTACGCTTGGACAAAGTAGAAAATTTACGTACTATTCTTCTTAAAATTTCAAACTCATTAAAGAAAGAGGCACTCGCTCAAATTAAAGAAAAGGAGGTTTCTCAACAGTCACTTTTACGTGCACTTCAAATAACAGATTTAAATAAGGGAACTTTACTAAAAATTGTCAATTCACAGCGTCAAATTTTAGGGCTTCCAGATATAACAACATTAACAAGTACTACATCATTAAAAGATGGATTGGTTGTCACACCAGTCGCACAACTTGAAACACATATTCCAAAAATTCAAGCACTTGCAGAAATAAAAAAAATAAATGAATTATTTACTACTATTACTTCTACTGAAACACTGAGTTTAATTTTAAATATTAAAACAAAATTAACAAAACTTGCAACTGATCCAGTTGCCAATGATGGGGTAAAACGTGAAAATTTTCTTAAATCGGCGGTTGAATTAATAAGTGGCGAAATATGCCCAGTATGTGATGCTCCATGTGATCCAATTGCTCTTAAGAAACTTATTGCATTAAAATTAAAACATTTTGATACAATAACTGTAAAGAGAACAGCGTTAGAAAAAGAAACAGAACCTCTAATCGATTTTTTAAATCAGTTGGCTTATTCTATAAAAAATATTTGTGAGTGTGCAAGTAAATTAAAACCAGCGATTGATACGAGTGCAATAAAGGTATACTTGACGAAAATTAAATCAGATTCTAAAACATTAGAAACTTTTATCCCTCTTATAGACACTATACATGTAATGGAAAATTACACCTCTATACCTTCTGATGTGACTGAAATCGTAACTAAAATAGAAGATGTAATTAAGGCTATTCCCGATGCTTCAAAACAAGATACAGCACGTGATTATTTAATTATAGGGCAAGAACGACTAGAGGCGTACAGGGGAATTTCTTTTCGATATAAACAAACAGATGAGAAAGCAAAAAATGCTATTAAAATTTTTGATATATATGCAAAAGTTAGTACAGAGTTTTTGGATACGATTTATAAAGAAGTTCAGAAAGATTTTATTGATTTATATAGAATTATTAATAAAGAGGATGAAGGAGATTTTAAGGCAGAACTTACACCTTCAATTGGTAAACTAAGTTTTGATGTAGATTTTTATGGAAAAGGTTTTTTCCCGCCAGGGGCATATCACAGCGAAGGACATCAAGACGGAATGGGATTATGTTTATATTTGGCTCTTATGAAACATTTATTGAGAGATTCCTTTACATTTGCTGTACTTGATGATGTACTCATGTCTGTTGATTCAGGACACAGACGTGAGGTTTGTAAATTACTCAAGGATCAATTTCCTGATACACAATTTATATTAACTACTCATGATAGAATTTGGCTTAAATATATGGGAACATCAGGACTTATATCACCAAAATCATCTATATTCTTTAAAAATTGGAATGTAGATCATGGACCAAGTGAATGGAATAATCGAGATATATGGACAGAAATAGAAGAGGAGCTCAAAAACGACAGAGTTGGTATTGCGGCTAGTTTACTACGTAATTATTTAGAATTTATCTCCTCAGAGATATGTCAGAATTTGCGTGCCAAAGTAGAATTTCATGGCGATGGTCATTTTGATTTAGGCGACTTGTTACCACAGGCCGTTTCTCAATTTAAAAAAATAATATCTGATGGAGAAGCTACTGCGACATCTTGGGGGAAAAAGGATGATGTTGTATTAATTAAAGAACGTAAAGATAATTTCAATACTCTTGTTGCTCAATCTGAAGTAGATAAATGGCAAACAAATCCAGCTATCCATTATAACGAATGGGCAAATTTCCAAGTAAACGATTTTACTCCTGTCGTCGAAGCATACCGAAAATTAATTGAAGCATTCTTTTGTACTGACCCAGAGTGCAGGTCTCTTTTATATGTAACACCATTAAAGGGACAAAAAGAAATGCTCAGATGCTCTTGCAGTGCTATAAGTATTAATTTAATGAAAAAATAATATGGACGAAGAAGTATTTCAAAAAGCAAAGGAAGATGATTTGACACTCGAGGAAGCAGAAGAGCTTCAAGAACTTGTTGATGAGACTGGTTTAGAGCCAGATGAGGCTATTGAAGTGAAAGAATTAGCTGATGATCTCGGTATCGAAATAGATGAAGCTGTGGAATTAAAGGATCTTCTATAACTTTTTCCTTTCTATTTTTTTATCACTTAAATCTTTATAATGTATTTCAGCGAGTTTATCAAAATATCCTACAAGATCAGATAATATTCTTGTAGCTTCTTCTAAACTCATATCTTTTCCGTAATCTTTTTTTACTGCTTCTTGAAATTCAATAGCTAATGTTTCACTGATCATTTTAAATGTTTTTAGGCCAGTTGATACATTACTCATACTTAATAAATTATCTCAAGGGTTGATTTCTATATGGCTAGAAATATGGGCATCTTGAGCTCAAATGTTTATTTTATGTACGCTTAGAAGGTTTATTGGGAGGTTTCTATTACCAACAAATATCAGGTTTTTCACCAATTTTTGTTTCAAGATAGTTTTGTACTTCTGGAAGACCGCCTATTGAATCAATCATACCAAGTTCTTTTGCCTTGGTCCCTAAAACTGTGGATCCGTCAGCAAAACTCTTAACAGCTTTAACTGTAAGCCCACGGTTTTCTGATACTGCCTTAACAAAGTTTTCATACATAATATTTATATCTCTTAATAACAAAGATTTTTCATCAGTTGTTAAAACTTTATCAGGAGATCCAGTATCTTTATATTTGCCAGAGCTCAATTGAACATAAGAATATCCGTTCTTTTGATTATTGCCTACATTGCTTAGATAGGATTGTGTCACGCCAATACTTCCTACGTTGGAATTTTTCGAAGCAAAGATTCTATCTGCACTACTTATCGCCCAGTAAGCAGCTGAGGCACCTAAATCGCGAATATATGCCACTACAGGCTTATTGCTGTTCTTTATAGCATTAGAAATCTCTTCTCCAGCAACGGGTGATCCTCCCGGAGAATCTACTTCCACTACAATAGCTTTTATATTATCTTTTTCTTGGGCATTATTTATATAGTACAAAACACTATCTGCGGAAGTTTGATCATACATAACTTTATCATTATCGTTGTAGGAATCATTGCTTGTGTATGTGACAACTGAGCCATGAATATTTATACCTTGAACATTACAATTTGTATCGGCTGTGTCTGAGTTAGAATCACTCAAAGAGGAATCTTGCGATTTATTATTAGTATAAGTGACAACAACAATTCCACCAATAATAATACTTATAGAAATAATAAGAATCCATTTTAAAGATGGAGAAATTTTTTTGAAAAATATTTTACAGTTCTCAAGCTGTAGTTTTTCTTTTATATTCATTTGTTTATCCATGCGATTATTTTAACATAGATTTGTTAATTATTTTCTAGTTTCTCTCGGATAAGTTTTTTATAAGATCTGTTTTCATTTCTTTTGATATGATAATATCAACTCTTTTTTCATAATCATAAATAAAATATATTTTAGATTCCGTTTTTTCTTCCTCTTTACTGTAATAAACTAGTGCATTAATTTTATCATATGGAATAAATCGGCTTTCATTAATACATTTGGCAACAAGAGAAGGAGAATATTTATTGACAGTGTCGATTATCTTTTGCTGCTCCTTGTTTACAGTTTGATTATGTAATTTATCTGCAATAATTTTCATTCCCACGGCACCAAGTACACCAAGAGTCTGGTACCCAGCTAAAGATCCTACGTTTGCATCTGATTCATTTATTGCCGAAACAAAAGCAATTCCTTTTGTTGTTATAAATAGTACGCCTTTATTTTTTGAATTCGATCGATAGATATCAATAGGATATAATTTCATTATATTACCAGATATCTTTTTCTCCTTGCTAATTAGTTCTTGAAAATCTTTATCGTTATCATCTATAGACTTTTCAAAAATAGATGATAGATTTTGACCGAATACACCAAATAAGGGTTTGCTTTTAATAGAGTTGATTATGTAAGTAACAATATTCTTTCTAATTTTTTCTTGATGATATTTAATATATTCCTTATCTAAAACAACAACCCTTTGTGATATTAAATCAACATAACGTTTATTCCTTATTGCTTCTTTTTCCCTATTTTCTTTGGAGAATCTAGAAAGCAACCCTTTATCAAGAAAATACACACCATCAGATATATATTCCTCAATCTCTTCTTCAGTAAGAAGAAAAGCGTTCCAACTTGATGATTTAATTTTATCAATTACTTCATAATTTTTACTTTCTTTTTGTTCATTAATTTTTGAAGTATTTTGATTAAGTTTCTCATCTAATACAGGCAATACACTTGTTTTTTTGCAAGGCTTTCCACAAGAAGAACAAAAATTTGTTTCTTCATTATTAATCTTTAAACCACAATTTTCACAATATTTCATATTTTTACTATACTATCTATCAACATGTCCCATTGAGATTCTAACTACTAAATAAACAATACCTAATAGTAGGCCTATCCATGCTTGCCAATTTTGTTTACCATTTTTTATTCCATTATAAATTCCAATAACACTAAATATAATGGCTAATATTGGAACTATACTAAACTCAAATAAAAACACTGAAGCAATACCTAACCATAAACCTGCTGATGACATTAGATTTTCTTTTTGCATATCAATTTTTAATTATTTGTTTTTAATAAATTTCTAAAAGTAGGTAAACAGAAAACCTACCACTAGGTGGCCCCGTGAAGGACCCATACCCCTTTCGAGATATGACGTCGTAAACGAGCCTAATGATAGGTTCTCTGTTTACGACGATTTTCAACCGTGCCATTTAGTAATTAGCTAGGTGGGTTAGGTTCTAATATTTAATTTTTCTAACATCTAAATGATAACAACTTAGCACAAAAAAAGCCAACTAAAATAAATTAGCTGGCTTTTATGTTTATCTACTTATCTCCACTTTGATGCAAGAAATTCGAGGATCATTTCTTCTGCTTCCTCATATGTCATATCGCTGATTTGTGCAAGATAATTTTCCCTCTGATCTTCATTTTGTATGTTTTGATAGATTAGATTTGTAAGATTTTTTACTTGTTTTTCAGTTATCATTCCCTCATTGTTATAATACTCAGTGGGAGAATAGTAATCATTTTTTATTGTTTTTGATATCATAATTTAAGTTATTAATTGCTAATGTTTATTTTACGAATTCCTTAATCGCATCTGAGGCTTGATCACGTGAATATCCTTTGATTTGTTTTTCCATTTGTTCACGTTTGTTATTCTCTTTGATATTTGTTTTGATAAGTGTC
>CAIOXR010000101.1 GCA_903862375.1 uncultured bacterium | reverse complement strand
GAATCTTTTACAATAACATTAGATCAATTGCCTAGTATTGGTGATATAGTTGATAAGGTTGATTGGAAAGAGGGTAATAAAATTGCTTTTATAGATTTTAAGGGTATTAAGAATATACCTGTTAGTATTGATGGTGAGCAATCTGATGATGTAGAAAATTCAAAATCTTAAATTTTATATATATCTTTATGATGAGTTTTGATGAATATTTATTAGAAGCGGAAAATCACAGGCTGTCTGGTGTTGTGCTTATTTATAATAACAAAATATTATTAGTTAGACCTAAGAAGTTTAGACGTAAAATGAGAAAATGGTCTATACCTAAAGGTCACATAGAAGAAAAAATGAGTAAAATGCGAACTGCGTTAAAAGAATTACAAGAGGAATCTAGAATAAAATTAACAAAAAAGCATTTAAAAGGTAGTCAAAAAGTAGTTATTGATTATGTTAAGTCTAAAGCATTTAAGAAGTTAACTTGCTATGTTGTTAATATATCAAAAGAAGAAATGAATGTAGAGTTATTTAATGATATGATATTAGGTAATTTTCTAAAGGGTGAAACAGTTGAGGCTGGATTTTTCTCTAAAGATGATGCCATAAAAATTATTGAAAAGCAACAATTAGATTTATTAAATTTCCTATAATAAAGATATATGAATAAAGAATTAGCGATGTTTGATTTAGACAACACTCTCTGGTATATAAAGAGTGATATATGGGTTATTGATAAAAATAATCCATCTGTACCCATATTAAAAATTTCCCCCATAGAATTTGCTTTAATTAGAAGTGGTATTTATGTAAAAGATGACATTTTAATTGAATATAATGGTGAAAGTTTTTTTATTTCTCGGGATATAATGGAAAGAATTGAAAGAAAAAAGAAAAATATAAGATTAGGTAATATCGGTATCTCTTATAGTGAATTTTTTGATGATGATATATTAAATAAAAAAGAAGTTCAATTATTACTTAATAATATTAAACATTTGATTGGTAAGAATATAGAAATAGGTGTATTAACAGCTAGAAGTGATAGAAAGAAACATGCTAACTTACTTAATAAATTAAGGGTCAAATTAAAAGAATATGGATTGGAAATAGATAAGATTTATTTTGTATCTGAATCTATTCGAGCTATTGGGTATCAAGATAAGGTTGTTTATGATAAGAACAATATTTTATTAACACATTTAATTGGTTTAGGTATTGAGGATAATCATTTTGTACCAATTAAGAAAGATTGTTTTAATAAAGTTCATTTTTATGATGATATTAAATCTAATTTTATGAGTATCAATAATTTACAAGATTATTTTGATTTTTTAGTTAGAAATAGTGATCAAGATTGTATAGAATTCATAAATAATAGATTAGAAAGTGGTAATTTAACAATAGTTAACAACTTAATAACCAATAATGAATTGAATCCATTTGAGACTAAGACAATTAAATTAAATTCCCCTATAAAGTTCCCTATAAAGGTAGTTGATAATAAACTCACCGTAAAGTTTGAAAATTTCAAAAAATATTAAATTCTTGTAACTGTCACTGTAGATGTTTTTATAGTTCCTGCTCCGTCTGTTACTTTACACGTATAAGTTGTTGTTGCTGGTGTTGTGACTAATGGATTGACAATTAGTGGTATATTTGGTACTATTGTTCTTGTTCCATCATCATCGACCATTGCTGGATCTTTAGCAATTACATTTCCATTAGCATCTGTCCATTGGTAAGTGTAATTATAATCACTTCCTGAAGCATTTGCGCTTAATTTAACACTTTGTCCTTGTGCTACACTTGACGGATTGGCACTAGGTGCGGATGCCAAAGGAATACTTGCCATTTTTGTTTGTGATTTACTAACTGCACTTGAAGCACCACCCAATAAGCCTAATATTGCGCTTAATCCTGTTATAATTATTAAGAATAGTCCAAAAATTATATTGATTTGTGCAATAACTCCTTGAGCACTTTTAGGTAATAATAAAGATACTGTATCAATTACTGCTAAAAGTGGTAATATTTCTGCTGTTTTTTGTTGTAGTTGTTTTATTGCTTTAATCATTGTTTGAACTGCTGTTATTGCGGTTGGTATGCCTGATCCAAATGGAAGAATAATAACTGAAGATACTAATGCTATTAATGAAACCGCAATTGTCGCAATTGCTGCTGGTAAGGCAACTGTAAATTCACCTAATTTTATTCCCATCTGTATTAAGTTTTCTTCTAAGTCTTTTATCATTTGAAGTATTTTTTGCCACATTGGATGATTTTCGTCCATTGGTGGTATATAATCTTCATCTGTTTTTTGTGATACGCATGCTGGATCGGCTGCATCATTGTCATATAATTTTCCATTTTTATAATATTTTTTACCATAAACAATATATTGTGCTTGCTCTTCATATACAATTGGCACAATTGTTTTACCTTGCATCATTACCATTTTTTTACATACTTGTCTTGGAGTTAATAAGTTAGGTTTAATTGAATTGTCCCATAACGTTTTTGTTACATCTTTTATTCCTGGTAATCCAACACTTTGAATACCAACTATTTTAGATTTTAAGTCTTCTTTTTGTTTTATCATTGCGTCAGTAACACTAGTATCAGGACCATCAATGAATGTTGAGCCACTTGTGGCTGGTACTAATGGAACCACTGGTGGTATAGGATCTGATTCAACAGAAACTGTATTGGTGGAGGATGAACCTGTTGATATTGCTGATGTACCTGCTACTGCTGTCATACTTTGAACACCAGGATAGTTATCTTGTGTTGCTAAAATTGCTTCTTGTATTAATGTTGATTCGGGTGCTGAAAAAGATTTTGCACCTGTATATATTACGTTACCATCACCATATACTACTACCCATTTATTTGGTCCTTGCATCCAAGAACCAGAAACCTCTTGCGCAATAGAATTATAACTAATACTCGTCAAGAAGAGAATGATAAACAGTTTCATTAGTTTCTCCTTGTTGTTTTTTATATTCTCCACACCACCAATCATGTTCCGTATATGGAAATTCAGATTTGCAATCACCAACAACAGCCTCATTTCTTGTTGGCGGAAACCTTCTGCATTCTAAAGTCCATTTCTTTTCATGACAAAACATACAAGTTCTACAAGTCATCTCTTTCTCTTACATCAATCCGTCTCAAACACTAATGGTTTTGGCCAATAAGAAGGAAATTCATTGTCTCCCTGCCATAATTCTGCCATCTTAAAAACGGTTGATTCTGGTACACCGTGAGTGTTGCGTTTCACAGAATTGGTAATGGAACATTTACAATCTACAATGTGAAGTTCCAATCCATAAGCTTGCGAGATTGCTACATATGGTGCCATCTCAACAAGAGTTACGTTTGTGTTATCTACAACTAAAATAAAATCTTTACGGTCAAACCGTCTTTCAATTTCGTGAATAAAACATACTAAGCATTTACCATGAGCTTCTCCAAGTTTACTCGGGTCAAAGTTATATTCTCCCTCTTCCTCAAAGAAATAATCTGATGAAACCACTACCACTTGACATCCTACATTTTCTTGCCGAAGTCGTCTAACATATGAACTTTTTCCGCTTCCCGGCAGGCCGCGAAGTATGATAACTTTCATTTGTTTTCTCCTTTGTTTGAATCTCTTAAACCCTTAACAAAATACACTTGCATAAACGCATTTTTTCATACATCTAAACAAATGCATTTTGCGAAAGGCTTAAGAAAGAATTAAGAAATTATTATTAATGATGTCTTTCACTAACCATAATTACTAATTCACCATGAAAATATCTATTTGTTTATTACTATTTGTACTTATAGTTACAAATGTTAAAGCACAGAGCGTAGTTACATTTAGTTTTTCTGCAAATCACACTTGTT
>CAIOXR010000100.1 GCA_903862375.1 uncultured bacterium | reverse complement strand
TGTTCTATTTAACTTCATATTTATATTATAGCATAAAAATATTGATTATAACATTGCATTTTTATTTTAAAATATTTTATTTATTAATTATAAAGATATCCAGTGTCCCAAGAATGCTACGAACAGTAATGCTGCAAGCATACCCAAAATATACTGGTATTTAGATAAGAAAGCAATTGCCACTACTATGATAATAACCTTTGTCCATCCTAATAATAGAATCGAAGCCCAAATAGTTTGTATAAATGTTTGTATTGTTAACATGATTATATTATACCTTAAACCAAGTAATGAAGTAAAGAAAAAATCTCAAAAACTTTTTGAGATTTTTTCTAAATAAACTATTCTATATTTTTAAAGATTTATTCCCCAAGAAAATAACTTTCTTCCCTAGTGATTCTTCTATACGAAGTATCTCATTATATTTTGCAACTCTTTCACTTCTACAAGATGCACCTGTCTTTATTTGCCCAGTACCTAATCCTACTACTAAATCTGCAATAGTTGTATCTTCTGTCTCTGCTGAACGATGAGAAACTACTGCTGTGAAGCCTGCACTCTTTGCCATATTTATAGCATCTATAGTCTCAGACACTGTACCTATCTGATTTAATTTAATTAAAATAGAATTCGCTGCTTTCTTTTCAATTCCATCTTTCAATCTCTTTATATTCGTAACAAATAAATCATCCCCTACTATTTGAATTTTTTTTCCAAGCTTTTTCGTCATTAGACTCCATCCACTCCAATCATCTTCGGCAAGTCCATCTTCAATAGAAACTATTGGATACTTTTTACACCAATCTTCATAAAAAATCACCATCTCTTCACTAGTTAATTTCTTTTTTTCAGTAACTAAATTATATTTTCCATTCTCATAAAGTTCACTTGCTGCGCAATCAAGAGCAATTCCAACATCCTTACCCGGCTTATAACCAGCTTCTTCAATACCAGTCATTATGACTTTCATTACAGCTTCATTGGTTCCCAAACTTGGCCCATAAGCACCTTCATAACCGACATTAATATTGTAACCTTCTCTTTTAAGAACTTTACCTATCGTATGATAAATTTCTGTTCCCCAACGTAAAGCCTCTTTAAAACTTTTTGCACCATAAGGCATAACTGCAAATTCTTGAAAATCAGAACTTTGATCAGCGTGTTTTCCACCTTCTAAAACCAAAATCATTGGTACTGGGAATTGAACTTGTTTAGTTTTTGATATATCTTTAAAATATTTCCATAATGGTTTACCTTCTGACTTCGCTACTGCTTTCGCAAAAGCAATAGAAACTCCTAAGATTGCATTGGCTCCGAGCTTACCCTTATTCTCAGTACCATCAAGCTCTATCATCGCAAGATCCAAAGTCTTTTGATTCCAGACTTTGCCTTTTAACTTTTTCTGTATATCTTCATTCACATTCTTTACTGCATTCAATACTCCTTTACCTCCATATCTTTTTTTATCTTCATCACGAAGCTCTACTGCTTCATGGCTTCCAGTCGATGCTCCACTTGGCACTCCAGCACGCCCCATAGATCCATCTGAAAGGAATAAATCTACCTCTACAGTAGGGTTCCCTCTTGAGTCTAAAATCTCCCGCCCAATAATTTTTGAAATCTTTATATCTTTCATTATTTAATATTATGTTAATTAATAATCATTTAATATATATATTCTAACATATAATAAAAAGTTCTAAAAACTATTTAAATTGCGGCGCCGGCTGGACCATGAGTACATTTTTTGAAACTTACTGTTTCAGTATATCTTTTCCGTTCGTGATTATACTCACATAGAAAATATTTTCGACTCCAGCACTCCAGCACGCCAGCAAAGAAGTTTACTAGCTCGGCTTCGCTCAACAAAAAAAGACTCCATGGAGTCATTTTTGTACGAGCGGAGCCGGCTGGATTCGAACCAGCGAGGGCTTTTACACCCTGCCTCTTTAGCAAAGAGGTACGTTAGACCACTCTGACACGGCTCCATAATACTTTTATACCTTATCATATTTAACATTTTTACTCAAAAAATTAAATTTTATATTTTATGATAAATATGCTAGTATAAAAAAATGAAAGTGTAGAAATACCCAGTTGGTACTAAGACAAGCCAACGAACGAAGTTAGGAGGCGTGGATGAGTGGTTTAAATCAACGGTTTACTAAACCGTCGAACTTTAATCGGTTCCGTGAGTTCGAATCTCACCGCCTCCGCAGGAAAAATATAGTATCGGTAGACTCATGCGCCCATGAGTTCCAATTAAGTAAAAATAAATTAGAGATTTTCATCCAGATTAATTTCTGGAGGTGGATCTTTAAGCAAATCTTCAAATTCAGTATAACCCTTAGATACAATTCTGTTGATTAACTCTTCAGATTTTTTTCTAGCTTCTGGGTCTGGGGACCTTAAACTTAGGGAAAGAATTTTCCTTATCTCTGTTTTGTTACCGAAAATAACCCAATCTTTTTGCTGAGTTTCAATCAACTTCTCTAGTATCTCGATTGTTTTAATAGGTATTATCGGTACCAACCTTACCAACTGTTTTGTAACGTAATAATCAGACTGTGTTTTTATACCAATATTAAGTGCTCGTAAATACTGATCACTAACCCAAGCATGATCAAATTTATTTGAAGCAAACCACCAACCGAATGCTGACATTTCTCTCTCGTATTGAGATTTGTCACTTGATGCTTCAGCAGCTTTTAACCTACTCTCCCATAGTGTCATTAATCTTTTAATTGTTTCTGGTGGAACTTCAACTTTCTCATCCAAAATTCCACGGCCGAGGGAATCGATAGCAAATCCTCTTATTTCATTTGACGCCAACTTCCAGAAATTAACTAAAATCTCATCATCTAGGTTTATTTTCCCTCTCCAGTAAAGGGTCATTAAGTGATTTGCTAAATGTTCTTCAGGATTTATATGACGATCTTCATCACTCACTTCTTTTTTACCAAGATTCAACACTGCCGCTTTGTACTCATTCATAAGGAGATCAAATGGTTCGTTGTAGGCAGGAACGTGGCAAACATACGTCTCCCATGCAGCGCCATAAAGAGAAGTTCCAAATTTATTATTAGGAAATATGTCTGGAATACTTTTAATGGTCCAAGTCCTATCTAATAAAAGTAACCAAGGGAAAAATCTACCGTAAACAGCTCGAACAGCAATAGAAGGATCGTTCTTTGGGTCTAAGTGATAATCAAGAATCTCTTGAACTTCCGGCATGTTTTTAAAACCAACTTTTAACTTCTCTTTTCCATCCTCAGTAGCCTCTATACTACGATGAACCCAAAGTGCATACTCAACGACAGCACTTACAGCGTCTCCTCGTGTTGTGTTAATGGTTAAAGAGTAAGCGTCACGAATTTTCTTTCCAGTTGAATCAACTTCTTGTTCTGGAGTAGGATTTGGGTCGGTTGTTAATGGTTCAATGACTTTCCAAACACGTTCTCTTAGTCGGTATGGTATGTCGTTATCGTTTAGCCCTCTAGATAAAAGCGAAGCCACTGCTTTTCGTGTCCATTCCCAATCAGGATCTTGGTCAAAGACATCCCCAGTTCTACCTTCAATTACTATTGGCTGTTCAATAACCCATTCACAAAGAGATAAAAAAGAATCCCAGTTAAGATCGTAATCATTTTGTATTAATTCTTGGAAAGCGTAAATGTAAGAACGAATATAAGTTGGATCTAATCCAATAAACTTTTCTGCAAGCGCGACAAAAAAATCTGGTTTTCTTTTAATAGCTATACCTAGTTCTCTACCCAATCCATCTTTGCTGGGCCCGAAATGATTATCTCCATCATCGGGTTTCCAGCTTTTTAAAAGTTCTAATAACTTGGTCTCATCCATCTCTTCAATTGATACTGCATTTACCACGCTTGAAGGTCCAGAATAACTAGACATGTATGATGGAAATCCGGGGTATTTTGGCTCTTGGTATTCTTTACTTAATTCTTGGTACCTCTTTTTCCATTTGCCTTTCAAATGATTCCGTAAAAAATACAATTGCTCATGCTCCCAACTTTCAAGTTTCTTTTTTGTGTAATCATCGCTTATATTTTCTTTTGAGTCAGCCGTCATCTTCCGAATAAGTTCATTAGGGTATTCAGCCTTTTTAATCCATTTAAAAATTCGTTCCTTGTTCTTTGGTGTTAAAAACCGAAACCCAGAATCCATCAACTGAACATATTCATGCTCTACATTAGATTTATCAAAAAACTCTGGGTTGGCCAGATACTTATTTGTTAACCCAACATCAACACTTGGGTATTTTGATATTAAATAAATTGCAATTCTTTTAAAGATTGTCCACTTGCTATCTTCCAGTTTCTTGATAATTTTTTTTAGCGAGCTTTTATTTTTAATAATCAAACTATCTGCGATATCTCGTACAGAAGTGATAAGAGAATTCTCAATTTGGTGATAATCGCGGTTTTGTTCATGGTCCTCAATAGCTGGTCTAGAGATGTACATGTAATCTTCATGGTCTGCAGCTTGCTTACGATTTTTGTATTTCAAACTAACAAAATTCGCTAACATCTGTGATAACAAATCAAAAGAGCGAATGGGATCAGCTTTAACAATTTTTTGAAATGTTCCATTTATAAAACGCTCATAGTGCCATTCATCTAAACGACTTATTGGATCATAAGAAAATGCAAATTCGTTCTCGTCTGTATTATTTGAACGAGGGTCTGGCTTGAAGTCTAAAAGCAAGACGGCAGCCTCGAATGCAACATCCATTTCTCCCTCTTCAATTGATTTCAAAAATAAATTATTTGTTGCATCATTAACATAATAATGTTGTTGACCATCCATCCAAGTTTTCATTTTTTGAAAAACTTTCTTTCTATCAGCTGTGGACAATTCTAAGCTAATCTCTAATAAACTAGCTTTTACTGTTTCATTTTTTGTTTCAGGTATTTTTAATAGAATATCTCTTACAGCAACCGAATCAACAGAAGCCATCTTTTTAAGGTATGTTGCAGCCGGCCAAGCCGGATAAGAAACAGTTTGTGATCCTTGATACTCACCGTATATAGGCTGAGGAGTATCATCAAAAAACTTCTTTTTTCTTAAAAGAGGTAACCACTTAGAATTATCTAAATTTTTAAAAATACGATCTTGCGCGAGCAACGTATTTGGTACATTTGAATATAAATAATCAGCGTCTGATTGGCTAGGATTATTTTTTTTGATAATCTCATCTATCTTTTTAAAGATAACTGTATACTTTGCCTCAAGAACATCCAGAATGCCATCGAGCACACGCTCTGTTCCATTCCAAAAATCCATAAACTCTGGACTTATTTTTCTAGCACTATTTAAACCAGATCTGTGTGCAAGCTTATGTAATCCCTTTTTGCTGATATCTAACCAAGCTTTTGCTACAGGATCAGTTGATTTAATTCCTAGTCCCTTCAGAATTAATTTAATTTCATCTTTATGACCTAGGCTTATAATTTTTTGTTGTTTGCAAAATATACAAGTTTTTCTTTTTTGAATTTTACTATCACATTTATCACACTTCTTAATCTGTGATGGCGACCTACCAGTAAAAGGCTCAAGGACATCTCGCATTGAGCTTTCTACCTCTCTAACTAAATGACCAACAAGATGTGTAGTTGCACCAAAGGCTGGAACAGTAGAGTCAGACATTAACCTGCAGGCATCATAGTAAAATTCTGCAGCACCAGAACCAACAAGAAAAAGACGTTTATAAATCTTTTTTTGGCGTGGCTCAAGCTCAAATGATTGGCTGTTACTATCTGTTGCTGATTTTGGTGTGTTTTCATTCACATGTAGATTTTAACATTTTTAACGAATCTACTCTATTGTTGCAATTTGTTTTATTAATTTAATTCTCGATTTAAAACATCCCATTAATTCTCTCTTTTCCTCATTACTTCCACTTCTAAGTACATACTTAGCATAAGTCTTAAGATTTATCTCTTTATGTTTTTTATTTGAATTATTTATTTCAAGTACTCCTTTATTAAAATTATTTATCCTCTTTAATTCTTCTTCAAATTTAATTTGTAATCCAACATCATTCATATCAATTTTATCTATCAGTTTTATCAATTGTTCAATAAGTTCTTCTTCTCTTAAATATGGATTCTTGCAGTGTCTATCTTTTGACCTTCCACAACCATAGTAAATATATTTAGCTACTGTTCCATTCTTTAGTTTCTTGTATTTTTCCTCAGCTGATATACCAGAACCACATAATCCACAAGTCATTAATTTTGTGAATGCAAACTCATGACTTTCTCTAACTATCACATCTCTTTTCAATTGTTGATTCGCCTTATCAAATAATTCTTTAGTAACTATCGGTTCATGTTTACCTTGATACCAATTATCTGATTTTCTGGGATATTCAAATTGCCCATAATAAATATGATTTTGAATTATTCTAAATATACTTCCGAGAGCTAAGTCATGATTACCTGGGGTTTTGAAATTAAGCTCAAATTTAAGCCAATGATATATCTTTCTTCCTGACCATCTTTCATATGCCATCTTTTCAAATATCTTTTTTATTATTGGAGCTCTGTCAGGGTCCAATATTATCTGACACTTCAAATCCATTCTCTTTTGATTCATATATCCTATTGGTGCAACTCCTGGCCACAACCCCATCTCTACTCTTGTTCGTAATCCTCTTTTAACATTGATACCTCTATTATCATTTTCTAGTTTTGCTTGTCCACAAAGAATCATCAACATAAATTTATCGTTCGGTGAGTTCATAAATCTTTGCCCAAATGTTCTTATGTCTTGAAGTAAGTTCGCATCCATCAAATCTACTACTTGTCCAAGGTCTCCAGCATTTCTACTTATTCTATCTGGAGCCCAAGTAAGTATTCCATTGAATTTACCTTCTTTAATTTCACTAATTATTTCGTTAAAAACTGGTCGCTGACCAGTTTCTTTAGCACTATGAGATTCTCTCTTCATACACACTATTTCTAAGTTTTCTCGTTCAGCTAGTTGAAGCATCTCCTTTATCTGTGAATCTATTGAAAGAACCTGTCTTTCCTCTGATTCTGTTGATTTACGAGCATATAGGCAGTATTTAACCTTTATGGGTGTTGCTATCTTGGTTAGCCCTCTGGTAGGCATTTGTGCTGATATTTGCATATACCTAATCAATGACGCAGATGCCTATATAAGTCTAGGTAGGAGGAGTTGGTAACTAAAACTACTCAAAGTCCTATAAAATGCTATATTAGGTTTATTTACAAGAACTTAGGATATTTATGGATAAATTCTTCATAAAAATAAAGACTGAAAAAGTTGAAATTAATAAGAAAGTATTTCTTTCACTCTTAAATATTTCTCACGTAAAAGAATATTCTTCTTATAAAAATGCAATTACAGATAATGAAATAAGCTTATCTCACTTAAAAGATTTGTCGGAAAAAGCAGATACTCCCTACCCATTATTTTTTGCTCCATTAAATATAGTTAATAAACAAATTAAAGATAAAGAAAATGAGTTAGATCAAAAACTCCCAAGTAAAAAAGAAATTCGTTTAGCTTTTAGAGGTAAAATGAAAAGCAATGATATTGAACTTATTGTTAAAGATTTAGCAAGAAAACAAGAATTCTTAAAAAGAATTTTACCTATGACCCCAGAAAATAGTTTTGTAGGATCTGTTTCCCATAAAATAATCATGGGTGTTTCAAATAAAGATATAGCTAAAAACATAAGAGATTATTTTAAAATAGATTTAAATCACATAAGAAACATGCCAAAGGATGATGTTTTAAATTACCTTTTTAAAAAGGCAGAGGAAAAAAATATTTTAATTTCTCTAAGTTCTTATCATTATATGCCACAAGAAATATCAAAAGATTTATATTTAAGTGGTTTTTGTGTAAAAGATAAAAAATTTCCTTATATATTTATAAATACAAGAGATGGAGATGAAACTCCAATAATTTTAGAAACTAGTGGCAGACAAATTTTTA
>CAIOXR010000099.1 GCA_903862375.1 uncultured bacterium | reverse complement strand
TATATATTACCGATAATAAAGAATTATAGTATTTTTAAATTACTTGAAAATATTGATTACAAATTACCTTTCGGATATTTTATTAATCAAATTAAAACCAAACCATCTATTTTTTCTATGTTAACTGAATTAGGGATAATTTTGATGTATATATCCTTATTTATAAGTGGAATTACGATATTTCTTTCTTATATAAAAAATAGATTTGCTAATATTTCTTTATTAATTTCAATATTACTTAGTTTATTTATTTATTCAAATAATCCAAGTCGAATAGTTGATTATGCAGATAGAGAGATAATTAGAGGTATTAGTATTATTACTTTAGATAAGGCTATAAATACAAGTAATTTGAAATTATGCTCTACTATACAAGATGGACAAATTGCTCAACAGTGTATTTCTACTGTTGTTCCTATGAATGATATCAAATTTGAAGATTGCTCTAAATATTTTAATTCTGATTCTAAAGAAGATATAGGTAAATGTCAGTGGAAAGCGATTAAATCAATGGGCTCTAATGCAACAAAAGATGATTGTAAGAGAATAGAAAATGTCTGGACGAACCAAAATGTTATAAATGAGTGCTATTTAAATTTTGCAATTCTAGATAAAAATATTTCATATTGTGGTTTTATAAATAATGACAATAGCACTGCAAAAAATAATTGTTATTATAATATTTTATTAATCACAAAAGATTTAAAAAGTTGTCAAAATTTTTCAGGTGCCAATGAGGTTAATTGTAATTTTCAATACAAGAAAATTATTAATAATAAATAATAATAACCAAAATAGCACCAAATTTACGAAGTAAATTTGGTGCTATTAAATTGGTAATAATTAATTATTATTTTACTTCTTCAGCTTTCTTTTCACTGTCTAGGTGAACTAAAGTCATTCTTTGATCTTTTGGTTCAAATAGGGTTACTTGGAAGTTGTAAGTCTTACCTAGTTCAAGAGTCTTCTTAAGCTTTTCTTCAGAACCAAAGCTTGAGTTGTGTACTAGTCCTGCTACACCTTGCTTGATAGATACAAGTGCTCCGTGTTTGTTGAACTTGATGACTACTCCTGAGACTATATCTCCTTTTTTAAGTGTACCTTCAAATTCTTTCCAAGGATTTTCTTTAAGAGCTTTTATTGAAAGAGATATTTTACCATCTTTGATATCAATAATTTTTGCTTTTATTTTTTCTCCTATTTTGAACATTGAACGTGGATCTTCTACTAGTCCCCAGTCGATCTCTGATATGTGTACAAGACCTTCTAATCCTTCTTCAACTTTCAAGAATATACCAAAGTCTACGATACCTGCGACTACACACTCTATCTCATCTCCAACTCCGTATTTACCGATTATTTCTTTGCGCTCTTCTGGATTGTTGTCTTTCTCAGAGAATATAAGCTTACCTTCCTTTGGTAGAGCTGAGATCATAACTACACTGATACGCTTACCGATAAGTGTTTTTAATGCTTTAAGGATTTTATCTTTATCTGAATCTTCTACGCGAGGGTAGTGCTCACTCTTAAGCTGAGAAGCTGGTAAGAATCCTGCGATACCTTGCCATTCAAGAATAAGACCACCCTTATTGGCTTCTTTGACTGTAAGTTCAAGTGCAACTTTTGATTTGATAGCTTTATCAGCTTCACTCCATATAAGTGCTTGCTTAGCTTCTTTCAAAGATAATTCTATATAACCTTCTTCATTATCATTTCCGACAACTTTAGCTTTTACAACATCTCCGATATTTATCTTTTTGATAATATCTTTAGCATTGATGAATTCACGTCCGTATATGATACCTGTTCCAAATGGAGCAAGGTCGATATATACAGATGATTTCTGAATTGAAATTACTGGTCCTTCTACTAAGGCATCCACTTGTGGTGGAATCTCTGCTTTATCAAGCATTTTACCTATACTTGAAAGTTCAATTTTTGCATGTTCTGCGATACTTGAAACAACATCATCATTTTCTTTTTTCATAATAATTTTTCCAGATTTTTTATTTCTGGAACTAAAAAAACCGCATTTTGCGGCGCAGTTTGAGTATCTTCATTTTATTTGTTTCCAAACTTATAAAGGGTTAAACTCAACCTGAACTTGTAATAGTAGTACAATACCACAATAGGGAATATTAATCAATGTGTAAAATCATGATAAGTGATACATTATTTTAGGTTTGATAATGACCTCTATCTGGAGGAGCCTTGTTATAGTATAATAAAAACATGAGTATAAGGAGGCAACCATTAATAACAGGGCAGATATATCATATTTACAATCGTGGTGTAGACAAACGCGACATTTTTGCTGATAAGGCTGACATTTATCGTTTTATAGAAAGCATAAAAGAATTTAATAGAGAAGACAAAATAAATAGCCTCGCAAATCTTCGAAAATATAAACAGTATTCTCAGATAGGGGTTAAACCCCTATCTGGAGGAATAAATAATAAACAGTTAGTTGAAGTCATTGGATATTGTTTCAATCCTAATCATTTTCATTTTATATTAAAACAGGTGTCAGATAATGGTATTTCTTTATTCATGAAGAAAATATTAGGAGGGTATACTTCGTATTTTAATATTAGAAATTCAAGATCAGGATCTTTATTTCAAGGTACTTTTAAATCTCAAATTATTATTGACCAAAATTATTTTAATAAGTTGATAGGTTATGTTAATAAAAACTATTTAGTGCATAGCATTCCAGAAAATAAGAATGATTTAGTTTTTTCTGGAGATTTTGAATATGAAAATAATAAATTTAATATTATTTCTAAAAAGGAAGGCGAGAATATTTTAAAAATTTTTGGAGGGATAAATAAATTTAAAAAACATTGTGATGAGATTGTTTCAATTATTAGAGAAGAAAGGGGGAAGAAATCACTCTTGGAGGATGAGAAATTGAATGTAATTATAGAAAGTCTCCCAGATAGGGGTTAAACCCCTATCTGGGAAATTGAGGAAGTTTGGATTATTTATTATGTTTTTGGGTTTTTTCTTTTCTTTTTATTTATATTTGCTATAATATACATATGATTATCACATATCTTGGCAAGCAGTTTTTTAAGATTCAGCAAGGGGATTTGGTTGTGGCTATAAACCCTATTAGTAAAGATTCAAAAGGAGATGTGAAAGGTTCTCGTTTTGGTTCTGATGTGGCACTTTCTACTATAAATCATCCTGATTATAATGGTTTTGATATGGTTTCTCATGGAGATAATATTCCTTTTTCTTTTAGCGGTCCTGGTGATTACGAGATTAAAGGAATTTTCATAAAAGCTTTAATGACTGAGGCGACTTTAGATAATAAAAAGTATATAAATACTATCTATTCTTTTACGGTCGAGAATATCTCGATCTGTTTTCTGGGGTGTATTTCAAATAGTAAATTAAGTACAGAAATACGCGGTGAGATTGGTAATCCTGATATTCTATTTGTCCCTGTTGGTAATAGTGATTTAATTAGTACTTCTGATGCTTATAAACTTGCTGTTTCTCTTGAACCTAAGATTATTATACCTATGGATTATGATGAGAAAACGTTGAAAGCATTTTTGAAAGAAGGTGGACAAGATAAAGTATCTTCTATCGATAAACTTACCATTAAAGCAAAGGATATAATAGGCCGAGAAGGAGAAATAATAGTATTATCATATTAATATCATATACTGTTAATAAAATAAATTTTATGCGAGCATATATTAAAAAATTACAATCAAAAAGTGAAGATACTCGTAAGTTAATATTTACAGCATCATTAATTATTTCTATGAGTATTGTTGTACTTATATGGGTTTATAGTTTAGGTGTAAGGTTTGGTAATCCAGAAGTTAAAGTTCAAGCGAATGAAGATATTAAACCATTTAAATTATTTACAAATTCTATATCTGATGTTTATAAAAATATGAGTGCAAGTGTGGGCAAAATATCTACTTCAAATTCAATTTCAAACACTGTTACTGAAGTGAAAAATTATAACGAAGAAATAAAAGCTGTATCGGATAAACAAATTGATTTAATACCAGTAGAATATACAAAACAATAATATGCCTAAACAACCAAAAGAAGAAGAAATAAAAAAAGAACATATAAATGTTATATCAGTCGATATTAGTAAAGAGATGAAAGAATCATTTATCGATTATGCTATGTCTGTTATTACAGATCGTGCATTACCAGATGTTCGTGATGGACTAAAGCCAGTTCATCGTCGTATTCTTTATGCTATGAATGAGATGGGTCTTACTTCAAGTGCACGTTTTCGTAAGAGTGCCGCAGTAGTCGGAGATGTACTCGGAAAGTATCATCCCCATGGGGATGTAGCCGTCTATGACACTATGACAGGTATGGCTCAAGATTTTTCTTATAGATATCCACTTATTCATGGACAAGGTAACTTTGGTTCTATCGATGGAGATAGTGCTGCTGCAATGCGTTATACTGAGGCGAAGATGTCAAAAATTTCTTCTCTTCTTCTTCTTGATCTTGATAAAGAAACTGTTGATTTTCATCCAAACTATGATCAGACTCGTAAAGAACCAATAGTTCTTCCAACTGCTGTACCGAATTTGCTTTTAAATGGTACTTTGGGTATTGCTGTAGGTATGGCAACGAATATTCCTCCCCATAATCTTTCCGAAGTTATAGATGCTACTATACATTTGATTGATAATAAAGATGCTACAACTGAGGATCTAATGCAATTTGTTAAAGGTCCTGACTTTCCTACTGGTGGTGTAGTTTATAATCATACAGATCTTCTTCATGCTTACTCTACAGGGCGTGGTGGTGTAGTTACTCGTGGTGAAGCTGAAATAGTGGAACTCAAATCTGGAATGTTTCAGATTATTATCACTTCAATCCCTTATAGAGTAAATAAGTCAAATCTTATTGAGTCTATTGCTACTCTTATCCAAGAAAAGAGACTTGAAGGCATAAAAGGTCTTAGAGATGAGTCTACGAAAGATATTCGTATTGCTATTGATTTAAAGTCAGGAGTAATTCCTGAAAAAGTTTTGAATTTTATATATAAGCATACACAACTTGAGCAATCATTTAATTATAACATTGTTGCACTTGTGGATGGAGTTCCACAAACTCTTTCTCTAAAAAGTTTACTTAGCGAATTTATAAATCACAGAGTTGAGATAGTTAGACGTCGTACAGAGTTTGATTTAAGGAAAGCTAAAGAACGCGAACATATCCTTCTGGGTCTTAAAAAAGCTCTTGATCATATCGATAGGGTTATAACAGTGATTAGAGGTTCTAAGGATACAGCAACTGCTAAAATAAACTTGATGAAAGAGTTTAAGTTTTCTGATTTGCAAGCAATAGCAATCCTTGAAATGAAACTTCAAAAATTAGCTGGCCTTGAAAGGAAAAATGTGGAGTTAGAATTGAAAGAGAAACAGGAACTTATTAAAGAATTAGAAGCACTTCTTGCAAGCCCTAAGAAAATGCTTAAAGTTATTGGAGATGAGTTATTAGAAATCAAACAAAAGTATTCTGATGAGAGACGCACTCGTATTGTTAAAGGTGGTGTAAAATCAATAAATGAAGAAGATCTTATCCCTGAGAAAGAGTCAGTCTTAGTATTTACAAAAGGTGGATATGTAAAGCGTACAGATCCTTCGGAGTATAAGAATCAAAAAAGAGGTGGTGTGGGTGTTGTAGATATAGAGACCAAGGATGAAGATTTCGTTACAATGCTTGTATCTGCAAATACACACAGTGATTTACTCTTCTTTACAAACTTAGGGAAAGCATACCAAATAAAAATGTATGATATTCCAGAAGGTAAAAGAGCCACAAAAGGTAAGTCAATCATGAATTTTATGGCACTTGTCGGTGATGAAAAAGTTACTTCAATATTACCCATAGACAAAGAAACTAAAAAAACTGTAGAGCATTTAATGATGGTTACAAAAATGGGAATTACAAAAAAGGTTTCTGCAGAAAGTTTTAAAGATGTAAGAAGAAGTGGCTTGATAGCAATTAAACTTGATAAAGATGATGAACTTGAATCAGTACTAGCTGTAGTAAAAGGGGACGATATAATGCTTGCAACTACACTAGGTCAATCTATAAGATTTAAAGAAAGTGACGTACGAGAGATGGGTAGATCTGCTGGTGGTGTACGTGCGATGAAGCTTGCTAAGGGTGACTTTATAATTGGAGTTGATCGGATACCAAAAGGGGAAACAGCATTAGCATTGCTCACTCTTTCTTCTAATGGTTTAGGTAAGAAAACAAATATTAAAGAATATAAAACTCAAAAAAGAAGTGGCTCGGGAATTAAAACTGCAAAAGTTACTCCAAAAACAGGAAAACTTATAGTTGCTAAAATAGTCGGAGAAGAGAATGAAATTATCGCAGTATCACAAAAGGGACAAGTTATCAGAGTTGATTTAAAATCAATCCCTACTTCTGGACGACAAACTCAAGGAGTCACTATTATGAAACTTCACTCGGGAGATAGTATCGCATCAATAACTTGTTTATAACTTTAGCAAATAATTTTTATAATTAATCTTAAGGTGATATAATAAAAACATGTTTTTAAAACCCGAACAAAATATTCTTAAATTGGGTCTAAGGGAAGGTATGAAAGTTGCTGATTTTGGTGCCGGGTCTGGAGCTTATACAATAGCTTCAAGTCTTTGTGTTGGGTATACAGGATATGTTTACTCAATAGAAGTTCAGAAGAATTTACTTAAGAAATTAGAAAGTGAAGTTAAAGAGTTAAAATTAAAGAATATTAATTGTATTTGGGGTAATATAGAAAAAATAGGTGGTACTAAAATAGCAGATCATTCTATGGATGCAGTTATTATAGCAAATGTATTATTTCAAGCTGAAGATAAAATTGGTGTAGTAGATGAAGCTAAAAGAATATTAAAAAAGGGTGGAAAAGTTTTATTTATTGATTGGGTATATTCGGGTTCAATCGGTCCTTCTCTTAATAATATAGTAAATGAAAGAGTTGCTATGGATATGTTTTTAAAAAGAGGTTTTGAATTTATAGAGAAAATTATTACAAATGAACATCATTATGGTATAATATTTAAGTATTAATATGAATAATTTTCAAACAATTTTAGTGGCAGTATTTATATCTTTTTTTGTTTTCGGAGTATTGGTATTTTCAGGTGTAATTAATATTGGTAGCGGAAATAAAAATATAGTTAGAGGTAAAGTTATTATTTGGGGTACATTACCTTATTCGTTGGTGGGGGAAACCATAAGAGGTGTTAATGGAACATCAACTGATTTAGTTGTTGATTATCAAGAAAAACAGCCGGATACATACCAGAGTGAATTAACGGAAGCTTTTGCTCAAGATAAAGGACCTGATTTATTTATACTACCCCCTGATATGATTTTAAAGAATAATAATTTTATATATAAAATTCCTTATGCTAGTTATTCAGAAAAAAATTTCACAAATACATATATCGATGGTGCCAATATATTACTATCAAAAGATGGAGTTCTAGGGTATCCATTGTTAGTTGATCCATTAGTTTTATATTTTAATAAGAATATGCTTTCAAATGAAAGTTTACTTTATCCTCCGAGTTCTTGGGATGAATTATTTAGCTTTGGAGATAAATTAACTAAGAAAAAATCTGATGGATCAATACAAGAGAGTATGATAGCTTTAGGTCAGTATGATAATGTCAATCATGCACGTGATATTATTTCAATGTTATTATTTCAAAGTGGAAATTCAATAATTGAGCGTACGAATACTGGATATCGCTTAGCCATTAAAGATGCCGTTCTTTCTGGGGATTTACCATTTGAACAAATAATTAAATTCTTTTTAGAATTTTCAAATCCATCAAATACTGTATATTCTTGGAATAGGTCTATGCCAAATTCTTTTGATGTGTTTACTAGTGGTAAACTTGCATTTTATATAGGGTATGCAAGTGAATTATTTAAAATACAATCAGTAAATCCAAATTTGAGTTTTGATGTTACTACTATACCTCAAACTAAAGGTTCAAATATTAAGCGTACATACGGGAATATGTATACATTAGTAATCAGTAAAAAATCGAAAAATTTAACATCATCTTTTGGAACTGCAAATTTGATTATTGCTCCTGATATATTAAAAGAACTTGCAATTGAGATGTCTATTCCTACAGCTAATAGATCATTGTTAAATATTAAACCACAAGATCCATATCTACAAACATTTTATAACTCAGCAATAATATCTAATACTTGGCTTGATCCTGATCAAAATCAGACAAATAATATTATAAAAGAGTTGATTGAAAATTCAATTTCAAATAAGTTACCGATACAGCAAGCTATCGATAAAGCATATAATCAATTAGATTTAATAGTAAGAACAAATTATGCAAAATAGAATTTTTACATTTACATTTATATTTGGTATTTTATTTTTTAGTATTTTTAATGTAACTAATGCGTATAATCTTATACCTATTGTTTCAGTAAATGATCTAACTTATGAATCTGCTACTATAAATATTTCTGGATTAGATAATGCAGTATATAATTATAATTTAACTATTAGCTCTATTTTAGGCCCTGAAATTGTAAAACCAGTCGATGTTGATTCAAATGGTAACGCTGTTGTATATATTACAAATTTAAGTCAAAAAACTTTTTATACCATTAGTATGGATTATTATAATGGTAAAAAAATTACTTTATCAAATATTTTTTCATTTACGACAAAAGTTGGATTACTTCCTATTATTGAAAGTTTTACCCCAATAAAAGGTAGTATAGGTGAAACTGTAATTGTTAAAGGTAAAAATTTTAAAGATATAAATGGTGTACTATTTGGTTCAATTCCTATTAATTCAAGTGGTATTAAGATATTAAGTGAAAATGCGTTTACAATAGTTGTACCACCTAAAGCAGTTACTGGTAGTATTATTATAAAAGCAATATCAGGAGATGCTACAAGTAGTAGTAATTTTACTGTTATTCCACCTCCAAAAATAATTAGTTTTTCTCCAAATTATGGAGGTGTTGGTAAATTAATTACAATTAAAACTGAAAATTTAAGAAGTGTTGATGGAGTATTATTTGGTACAGTTCCTGTTGGCATTAATGATTTTAGCCCCAAAGATGATACTACAATAACTGCTGTAGTACCAAAAGATGCTGTTGATAGTAAAATTACCATAAAGACAACAGCAGGAGATGCAGTCAGTGAATCTATATTTAATGTTATTTTAATTCCTAAGATTACTGGTTTTGAACCAAAAAGTGGGGTAGCTGGAGATACAATAATAATTAAAGGTGAGAACTTTGGTGGTGATACTGAATACGTGATGTTTAATGGTGTTAAGGCTAAAATCGTAAGTCAAAGTACTAATGAACTTAAAGTTGTTGTGCCAGTGGGTGTATCCGCAGGTAAAATAAAAGTAATGAATTTTGATAATATTAGTTGTGAAAGTTATAATGATTTTCTTATAGGTAGTCCAGTTCTTGGTGAAGTTGGTATTAATGTAGATGATACTAGTATTACTACCACATCAGTAAAGCTAGTTGCTTTTGGTAATGTAAATTCTGGTGATTATCATTTTAGTGTTTATGATGAAAATGGTTATCCAAAGAATAGACAAGATTTTAAATATGCAGCTGACCCAGTAACTATTAATGTTCCTCTTGATAAATCTTATGCAAGTATTAATGTAAATATGACAGGTTTAAAACCAAGCTCAAGATACGTAGGAGTAATGTATAAAGATAATTATGATAAGGTTTCTGAAGTAAACTTTGTAACTAAGGCTGATTTAACTGCTGGCACAGATAAGATAAGACTGGCAAGTATGACGTCAAATTCTGTAGATATTGAAGCTTATGGACTTACCGATAAACATACATATGTAATAGAAGTAGTAAATAATAATAAATTGACTCCAAATACTGGTTATAAATTGAATTTTGAATTTACAACTGATGATTCATTCCTTATACTTCCTGAAACTAGAACATTTACAGGTTTAGTCCCTAAAAATAACTATATTGCATCTTTATATAAGGATGGTAAATATGTTGATATTCTTGAATTTGTAATGAATGAAGATACTCCAACTCCTCCTACTCCCGCTCCAACTCCTACTAGTAAGTATAGTGGAATTGTGCCGGATTGTAATACTGGAACAGTTAATACAACCACAGGACAGTTTGAAGTTCCTTGTGATTTTACATATTTTATGCGATTATTAAATAATATAATTAAGTTTTTATTATTTACAATTGCCACTCCGTTCATAGCACTTATTATTATGTATACAGGTTATCTATTTATCACAGCAGGTGGCAAATCTGGACAAGTTGAAAAAGTTCGACATGTATTGTTTAATGCAGTCGTTGGTTATGTTATAGCTTTAGCTGCATGGTTAATTATAAATACAATTATTAGTTCATTCAAAGTTGATGATAAGATTGATACATTTATGGATAGAACAACTTTTCAAAAGTAATTATTAATAATATATAATGTATGAAATATATAAAATATAAAAAATATCATATAATGTCTTTCTTGGCTAAGTTTAGTTTTGTTTTTATAATTACTTTTTCATTATTATCACCATTAGTATTTGTTGGGGCAGTAACAAGTAGTGGAAACACTATCGATGCTAAAATAGAAAATCCATTAAAAGGTGGTATAGATACTATTCCACAATTCATAGAAGCTATTATAAATATTGTCCTTGTTGTTGGAGTTCCGATTTTAGTATTAGCAATTATATACGCTGGTTTTCTTTACGTTAAAGCACAAGGTAATTCTGGTGAGCTTGAAGTTGCACATAGAACACTTTTGTATACAGTAGTCGGTGGAGCATTGTTACTAGGTGCGTTTATAATCGCAAATGCGATAGGAGATACTGTAAAAGAAATTGGTGCTGGAGTTTGATATAAATTTGGTCGAATTAATTATAGAATAATATTAAATAAAATATGAGCAATAGTGGAATAGATTGTAGTGTAGGTATTACAAGTTTAACATCTTTAATAAACTTTTTTACATGTACATTAATGGATGCTATAGTACCTTTATTAGTAGCAGTGGCTGTAGTTTGTTTTGTTTATGGGATTATACAATTTTTTCTTTTCCCTGATAATGAAGAAAAGAAGAAAACAGGTAAGACTTTTATGTTATGGGGGATAGTAACTTTATTTGTTATGGTTAGTATATGGGGGTTAGTAGGGATATTGTCGGGTACATTTCTAGATGGAAAAATGTTTCTCCCTGGACTTCCAACTTCTATGTAATTCATTTGTTATTTATTGTATATATTATTATTTATTTGTATAATATATAAAGAATTGTATTTTTTTCTACAGTCGGTAGAAAATACGAAATTATTATAAGTTTTTATTAATTAGATTAGTGTCTCGTATAGTAGACAATTACGAGATATAATTTTGAGAAATCAAATATGAAAAAAATTATTGCATTTAGTTTTGTCGTTTGTGCTCCATTGTTAGTTTCAGCTGTAACAACGATTGATAATATTTTAGACCAATTAATAGGTTGGTTAAATTATATAGTTCCAGCATTGATTACAATAGCTGTAGTTTACTTTATATGGGGTGTATTGACATTTATGGGATCTTCAGATGAAGAAGCTAAAAAGATGGGACGTACTAAAATAATAAATGGTCTTGTCGGATTATTTGTTATTGTAGCTTTCTGGGGGATAATTGCTGTTGTTAAAAATACTTTTGGTATAGGAAATACAACAGGTCAAAGTATAACTCCATGTGTACCGAATTCTTCAAATCATATGGGTCAAGATTGTTAATTATTTATGAATTTTTATTTAATTCCAAAAGCAGAAGCAACTATAACTACTTTAATGGCTAAAGTTGACGAAGTAATTATTAATCCATTAATAATTTTCTTATTTGCTCTAGCAATTGTTTACTTTCTGTATGGTCTTGTGAGATATTTGATGTCACCTGACAATGAAGAAATGAAAAAAGATAGTAAACAACATATGATATGGGGAGTGTTTGGAATGTTTATAATGGTTGCTGTTTTTGGAATATTAAATATTGTTTTGAAGACATTAGGTGAAGATAGAATAAAGATTGATAATGGAAGTTATGAAGTTGGAAATTTAAAATAGTGATTAAGGTCACAAACACTAAAACATCCTTATGGTATAAGGATGTTTTAGTGTTTGTGAGCCTCTCCAGTCTCGGAAAATGAGGTGTGAGGCTTTGTAAGGCTATTCTAGCATTATTCGCTGTCTCATCTAGTTGAAAAGAGAGAAATGCTGGAATGTTTGAGAAGCAAAATACTACTCAACAACAAACAAATAAAGATACAAAACTAGAGAGAATTTATAACAAAAAATCACCAAGAAATTGGTGATTTTTTGTTAGCGAGTATTGAGGGGTTTTTAGGCCTCTCGATAGGTCTCGCTAGAATGTGACCTTTTAGGGAATCGAACCTTCTCGTGCTAGCACTAGAAGGGTGGTAATTTTGACAAATTTGTATTTTATTATAATATAAAAATACCAGCGATATTGCTGTTGTTCTTTATAAAAATTCACTGTTATGCAAAAAAACACTGAAATGACACTCTCCGAATACGGTAGACTGTCTGAAGATTTAATGAAAAAGCTTACCAGCAATGACCTGTTTTATAATGGTATATGGTGGGCAAATGTTCTTAAAAGGGTTTTAAGAAAAGAGAATCCTTTTGATGTGAGACTGTGGGATACATGGAAAAAAATTTATTATGGAGGAGAGGAGGCAAATCCAAACATATTAAAAAAATCATGCAGAGAAAAATCAATTGCTTTAAATGATTTTTCTCGTTATGTACTTAAGTCTCTTGTGACCTCAGAAAAAAAATCTTCCGTCGATTTGTTGGTTGTTCCAATAAAAATGTTAGGATTTGAAAAATCTGTAACAATAAGTGAAATCAATCAAAGAATATTGGAACTGGGATTCCATTTACTTACTAGCGAAATCGTTTTTAATTTATTTACACAGATTGAAAATGAAAGCGAGTATATTAATATAGCGATGGAACCAGTTACTTTACCTGATGGACAAAGTTTCTGTTTTGCAATTTACAAAAGTTTAATTACTTCTAAGGCTGAAAATATATTACCAATTAGTTATAATATTGTATTTATTAAACGTTGGAATAAGAAGTAATTATCAAGAGCTCTATGAAAATAGAGCTCTTTAATATTGTATTAATAAGTTCGATTCCTAGAAGGGTGCAAAATTTTACAAACGAAAAAAACCTTAAAATTAAGGCTTCTCGTGCTAGCACGAAATGGTGAGCCAATACGGTCTACAGTGGAACTCCTTTGAAACAGAGATATTGAAATGGAAAAATCTCTTTAATACCTATCCAAGTAGACTTTTAGCCATTACTAAAACATAATTAAACCATATTTTATAAGATATTTAACAATTTAAATAATTATTATCTACCGTATTAGTAGTAGAACTATATAGGATAGAGTGAGATTGCGGAGAGAAATAAGACAAATTTTATTGATATTCTTTCATAGAGTCATCAAAATTTTCTTCATACATTTCTTCTTGGCTTATTGAAGCATTTCCTCTATTAAGATTATTTTTTGCTAGATAACAAAAATCGCAAAGATTTTCTTGTTCTTCGTAACCACCTTCTTTTCCACATTTCTCACAAAAACATATACCTATATTATAATCTGTATTATTTTTATTTGGATTTTTAACAGGGTGTGCAATCAATTCTTTTTGGACAATATGAAGTAGCTTATTGGCTTCAAGATTTTTTCCTTCTTGTTTTAAGATTTTTATTTCTTCTAATTTTTTATGTAATTCTTGTAATTCCATAATTTTACTATCTTAAATATGGCTTAAGATAATCTTCTATTTTTTCTATTGCTTTATCTACCTCTTTTGTAAATAAATCTTCTTCGCCTATATTATATATAATTTTAT
>CAIOXR010000098.1 GCA_903862375.1 uncultured bacterium | reverse complement strand
GCTATTTCTCTTGTTTTTGAAGAATCTAATATTTTTATATTTATTAATTCTGCAACTCTTGTTGAAATCATTAAAATTTCAGAAATAACCCACATTTTTTCAGTACCATAATGTTCCTTAATAAGAATATTTCCGTGCACATAATTTGATAAATGTCTATAAATAATGTAATGATTTCCAACACTGGGTTTGTTTACAGATGTAAATTGTGGTGAAGATTGACTAATCCATTCTTCCTTCAACATTTGGTTAACAGGTGGATAATTATAATGATTCCTCTCTAATAATTTTTTCGACATTTTATTTATATCTTCTGGAATCAATAACCTTTCTTTAATAATAAAATCCTTAAAATAAGCATAATTTTTGTTATATCCATCAATTATGCCTTCTGTGCGACCAGTATTGCATACAGAAAGTGTGTATAAAGTATCAGATATGGAAAGAATCATTTTCTTATTTTTATCTTGAAAACAAAAATATAACAGACACGCGTATATCTCAATCAAACTTCGAATTAGGGGTAGGAAAAAGAAAAAATCCTCATCTGGTGAATTTTCATCTAGTTTTTTATATAAAAAACCAACAATTTTTTCAAAAAGCTCAAGAAAACTTCTGGTTGTAAGTAAATTATTAGTCCTTATTTGTTCTTCAATAGGTTCTTCCTCCTTTTCTTTTAATGAATATCCCTTATCATTAATCATTGAAATCTCTGATTTGAGTATCCCTTTTATCTCTTTTATTAAAGACGCTAATGATTTTACTGTTTCATCTTCCATTTTTTATTTATTATATACCTCTTCTTTTTCTAATATAAAAGCACTTTGTATAAAAATGTTTTGTTTATTCATATGTTTTATATTAGCATTTTTGATGTATTTTTTCCATAAAAATCTTTAAAGTTAGCCATATATTATAAAATGCTGTATGTAAAGCAAAATATTGATTATATTGATATTTTTTGCGAAGCACAGTATTTTTATCAAAAAATGCTATAATATTTCAGATGAATAAAAAAATGACATATATAATTTGGTTTACATTATTTGTAATTACTTTCTGTAGTTTGTTTTTTGTATTTAATAAACAAAAAGTAGTTATTACTTCAAATCAAATTTTTGGTGGTACCAATTTTTTTATGAACAATGTGTCTCAATGCCCAAAAAACGTAAGTGTTTCAGAACAATTTTCTTGCTTATATATACTTGCAAATGCAACCGAGAAGGAAGCGGATACTTTAGCTAAAAAAATTATTTCTCAATCGCCAGTACGATTGGAAGAGATAAATAAAAAAAATATAGGGACTGTTCCATTTGTATACGGAGGAACAGATTTTTTAACTGCCTTACCAATACAAGTTAAAAAAGCTCAACAAGTGAAGGACGAATATATAAACAGTATTTGTAATTTAACATCAATGACTATTTATGGTGGTAGTGGAATGGATTTAGAACAAAACGCTTGTAAGTATTATTTTACTAGCCAGTATCTGCAAATACTTAAAAGTCTTGAAGGTGGTTTAACTGCAACATCATCAGATGTATCTGATATTTATGGAGGATATGATAATTATGTTAGCTCAATACCTAAAAATAATGATAGAAATTACGAAAAAGAATTTTATTGTCCATTTAAAGATAATGTAAGTAATACTGAATGTTTAGTTAATAATTTAGATAGATTATCTGCAATACGAGAATGGAAACAAATTAAATTAGAAAATCTTAAATCTCCTGAGATTAATCCTGAAAAGTTTTTTGATTTAGCAGGTGATATTAATAAAATAAAAAAATGGAGAGAAAATTTTGAAACAGCTAGAGATTTAAAGTGCGGAGCAAGTGCTATATTCCATTACGGTTCTGGTTCACCTGGGGCTGTTGCAAGCTGTGATATTGATGAAGAAATAAGTGCTTTGAAAATTTTAGATAATGATTATTATGTAATGATTATGAGTTATAATGATGGAAGTAAAGGAATACCTGACTTCGAGCCTACCGAACAAGATATATTAAAATTAGTGGGGAGTAACAAAACAACCAGAGAAAACTGTTGTGGAATTTGGTAGCACTACTTATTTTATAGAACAACCCCGGGGCCATAAGGAAGGGGTAACCCCCTACTCTCTTTATGGGCGTTTTTTTAGTTAAAAACTAATATTTTAATAACAAAAAAATGGCTAGTTTGTTGAAAAACAGGTTCGAACTTCATCCAGCCACTGGAGCATCATAGAATAAACAGAGTTTAAAGGCTCTGTTTTTTCTTTTAAGCCTTCATTTGCAACGTAGTTTTTAGGTTCGAACATTGGGTTTTTAATCTTTATACCTTTTATGTCTTCCACAAGTCTGTTTATTGATTTATCGTTATAAATACTAAGGTTTTTCTCATTCCAAACTATGTTCGAACCAAGTCTTGAAAGGATGTTTCTTTTAGCCTGTACAGTCCCGTTTTCCAGTATCTCTTTTGCACTAAGAGTAAGATCTACGATTTCATTCATTTTAGAAAACCAATCCACACCACCATTATTATCAATAGTTATTTTGTATATTTTATTTAGTGCATCTAAGTCGGTATTGTATTCTTCATTGGTAGTCTGCTCATCTCTAAGCATTTCTCTTAGTCGGGCTTTTTTAGATTCAAATTCTCCTTTGTCATAAGTTTCTTTTTGTTTCTTGAATACACTGTCGTTAATCTCTCTATTATTTAGTTCTGCAATGTACTTTTTAGACCAATCTGCAAACGCTTGTGAGAACGTTAGATTCTCATCAACAAACCTTACTAGTTCACTAGTTATGATTTTTTCATTTATTGATTTGTATTTTTTATGTACCTTCTTCTTTTTTACATCATAATAATGGACATAACTGAGATACTTTGGATTTTCAAGCTCTGCTATTTCTTTTCCACACTTAGGACAGTGAGTTTTGCTTCTGTAAGCAAATTTGTTTTTACAATCACATATAAGCTGACATTTTATATCTGGTCCCATATAGTCACCTTCTTCTGATTTTATAAAGCCAGAATAAACGGTTTTATGTGTTTGAAATCTGGGTATAAATTTACTGGATAGAATCATTCTAACTTTATTGTGCTGTTCCTCGTTTATTAATCGAGGAAGATTTTTATCGAGTTCATATCTTTTACCTCCTTGAAAGAAGAAACCAGCGTATATTGGATCCTCCAGTATCTCGTATATTCTAGAGGGAGCAATAAGTGCACCACCAACTTTCTTTCTCTTCACGGTGTTCAATTTTAGCTCATTAACAGCATATTTATAAAGCTTACCAGCTGAATATGTACCAGTTAAAAACATATCAAATAGTGTTTTAATTGATTTTAGCCTTAACTCATCAACAAGCCATTTTTTATTCCCCTTTTCTCCAGATTTGTCATTTATAAATCCAAGAGGAGCGATGCCATGAGTAAGACCTTTTAACGCCTTTGTTTTTTGACCTTCTTTAACCATGTCACTTTTATCATCGCTGTCCTTTTTTGATATCATAAGTTCAAAGGCAATCATCATCTTATCTGTGGATGAACAAGTATAACAAGTAGAATTTGGCGTTCTAATATATAAAAGTTTCTTTTCATCCATAAGAGAAATTACATATCCAGCATCTATAGGATTCCTTGAAATTCTATTCGCTCGAATAACAAGAACGGCGTCTGCTTTACCAGATTTTATTAGATTCATCATATTATCAAAACCTCCACGACCAACTTTGAAAGCACTTTTACTTTCACAAACGGTTTCTATAATGTTTAACTTATTTCTTTCTGCATGCTCTTTTAATTCTCTCAATTGTGTATCGAGAGATTGAATCTGTCTGTCCTCATCTTCACTTGATTTGCGACAGTAGATCACATATTTTAATTTACTTGTATCTAGGTTATTGTAATTATTCATAAATAAGAATGAGGCAACGACGATTATCTCTTAATTGCTACATCAAAAGGACGTCATTGCCTCGTTTTTATTTACAAAAATATTTACATAATATTAAGAAATATATTTTTGCATTCTTTTGATGTAGCTTATACATTCTAACATAATTTCTAATTTACAACTTTCATTTTCAAACTTTCTGCTAATATGTTGAGTAATAGCAGACCCACTTTGTTTAAATCTTCATCTGAATATTTTTTTGCTCTTTCTGGACCAAATTCTTTTATCAAAACCTCCATTAAATCCCCTTTCGCACCATTGCTAAGAGCCATACAAGATGTAAGCTCGTAGTCAGCATTTTTATCAGTATTCTCAACAATTATGTCTCTTCCGTAAATTGCTTGAATAGCTGATTGGGAATTGTTTGTTAGGTTTATATCTGTCATTTTGAATTATCGGTTTGTATTAGAACGGCATATCAGCAGTTGGAGTTTTATCGTCTGTTACGTCTTCTCTTGATACATTACTCGTCTTTGATAAAACATCTGCTATGTCGATTCCTGCGTGGCTACAAACATGGTTCTTTTTAGCTCAATGCTCGATTTCTTGTACGCTTCAGCTTCGTTCGTTAATATTATAAGATTGATTATCAAAGCTTTCTTTTCACTCACATCATAATCATCTGGATCCACTAGTTTATTAAAATATCTAATGAGTCTATCTCTGGAATAATGCTGATATCTAACACTATGAGCAAATGTTATATAACTAGACCAAAGTGGTTTCTTTTCCTCAAACTTTCTAAATTTTCT
>CAIOXR010000097.1 GCA_903862375.1 uncultured bacterium | reverse complement strand
GATAACGAAGTGTTATGTTAAAGTAAGTATTGAAAATTAAATGTTAGTATATTTGCGCGGTTAGCTGTTTTGGTGGATAACGAAGTGTTATGTTAAAGTAAGTATTGAAAATTAAATGTTAGTATATTTGCGCGGTTAGCTCAGCTGGTAGAGCGACCCCTTGACGTGGGGTAGGCCGGGGATTCGAGTTCCTCACCGCGCACTATGAAGAATACACAAATAATAATTTTAGCAGCTGGAAAAGGAAAAAGAATGGAGTCAGAAGAACCGAAAGCTTTATCATTGCTTTGTGGAAAATCATTTTTAGAGAGAATATTAAATACAGTATACAGTTTGAATTTATCTATAAAGCCAGTTATAGTAGTAGGTTATAAAAAAGAAAGAATATTTGAAGAATTTGGTGATAATCATAATTATGCAGAACAGTTAGAAATACTTGGAACAGGGCATGCAGTTTTATCTGCAAAAAATCATACACATAAAGATCATAAGACTGTATTTGTTATTTCTGGTGATCAACCTCTTATATCTCCAAATACTATTAAAGATATAATAAATACTCATAATAATGAAAATTCAATTGTAACTATTGGTACTATTTTATTGTCTGACTTTGATGATTGGAGGAGTAGTGCATATACTAATTATGGAAGAATAATTAGAGATGAGAATGGAGGTGTATTAAGTATTACTGAGTTCAAAGATGCAAATGAAGAAGAGAGAAAGATAAAAGAAGTAAATCCTGCTATTTATGCTTTTGATGCAGAGTGGCTTTGGAATAATATAAACAATTTAAAGAACCTGAATGCACAAGGGGAGTATTATCTTACTGACTTGGTTAAAATGGCTCAAGAGCAAAAGAAAAAGATTGTTGCTATACCAGTATCAAACATTATGGAAATATTCCAACCAAATTCAAAAAAAGAATTAGAACAATTAGAAGAAATTTGTTTGAAGGAGAATTTATAAAAATACATAAACATTGTTTGTTGAGGGGCGTGCGCAAAGCTGTCGGACGAGTAATGAAAAGTAAACTTCTTTACTTTTCATCTGGTTGCGAAGCAAATTGCCGTTGCGTAGCAGGCAATAAGGGTAAAGAATTTTTCACCAGAAAAATATCTGGACCCGAAACAAATAATGTTTATGTATTTTTTAATTTAATATATTAATACTATTTATTTCTTTGTATCCAAATGTAGATATCTTCTATTGCTTTTACTGCGTCGCCAACTGCTATATTATTCTGATGATAGTGTCCATTAGTACAGTCACCAGCTGACCAGATACCTTCTGTCGTAGAAGCTTGAGTCATAGGATCTACAATTATCTTATTATTTTCATCTAATTTTAATATATCTTTTACAAAACTAGTATTTGGAATTTGGCCAATTTCTATAAATATTCCATTTGAGTTTAGAGTATGCTCTTCTTCTGTATTTTTATCTTTATATGTAAGTGAATTTACAAATTGCTCACCGTCTACTCTTAATATTTCTGCATTTGTTATAGTTTTAAATTTTGGATTTTCTAGTAGTTTATTTACTGTTATTTCATCTGCTCTGAATTTGTCACTTCTGTGGATTAGAGTTACACTTTTACAGTAAGCAAGTAATTGTGCAGAAGATTCAAAAGCAGCATTTCCGCCACCTATAACTAATACATCTGCTCCACCAAACAAAGGTCCATCACAAGAAGCACAGTAAGTAATACCTTTGTGTTCATATTTATCTGCATTTATAGCTTCAAGTTTTCGTCTACTACTACCAGTAGCAATTAAAACAGTTTTAGAATTATATTCTTTACCAGATTCAGATTTAATAATAAATACATTATTATTTTTAGTAATTGAAATTATTTTTTCACCTTCTATAATATCTAAAAATGGACCCTTATAATATTCTACATGTTTTTTAAGATTTGCAGATAAATTTGCCCCTGAAATTTCAGGAGTTCCTATCCAGTTATATATAAGTTCTGATACTATAGATTGGCCACCAAATTCACTAGTAATGATTGCAGTTTTAAGTTGTTTACGAGCGGAGTATACAGCTGCTGCTGAGCCTGCAGGACCTCCACCTAATATTATTAATTCATACATATAGATATTTTATACTAAATATTAAAAAAAACATAATTATGAATAAAAAAATCCCAATAAGCTTTTTTCAAAGGGTCCGGATAATTTTCTGCTAAAAATTTCCTCATTGCTCGGCTCGACAGCCTTGCGCACGCCCCTTTGAAAAAACTTATTTGGGATTTTTTTATTTCTTATTCCTTCTCAAAAATGCAGGGACTGTACTCCAATCATCTGTATCGTCGATAAATAAATCATCTTCTATCTTCTCAACTTTTTCTGCCTTTTTAATATAGTCAGATGAGCTACTTGTATCTTTAACTATTGGTTGAGATTCTTCTTTGACTGAAGATCCGCCTTGTAAGTCGATAGACTTCTGATGAATTTGGAAAAGTGAACGTTTTGGCATGTCAGTAGGGAAGCCAGTTGCGATAACTGTAACTTTCATTTCACCTTTTTTAAGTTTATCATCACTGATAGTTCCAAAGATAACTTTTGCTTCTTTGTCGATAGATTCAGTTATAACTTTAGCTGCTTCCTGTATTTCATGTATTGTAAGGTCATCTCCACCAGAAATTGCGAATAAGACACCTTTTGCTCCAGATATTGAAAGATCAAGAAGAGGTGAGTTGATAGCTTGCAATGCAGCTTTCTCAGCTCTACCTTCACCAGCTGCGATACCTACACCCATGAGTGCACTTCCAGCATCTGACATGACGGCTTTAATATCAGCGAAGTCTACGTTTATCATACCAGGAGTTGTGATAAGCTCAGATATACCTTCTACAGCCTGCTTAAGCACTTCATCACAAAGAGCAAAAGCTTGACGGAAGCCTACATCTTTTCCAGAAATAACGATAAGTCTATCATTTGGAATTACAAGGATAGCATCTACTTCTTGTTCAAGTTCTGACAAGCCCATCTCTGCTAACTTCATACGCTGGTTTCCTTCAAAAGAAAATGGTTTTGTGACGACAGCGACAGTAAGTATACCTTGTTCTTTAGCAGCTTGAGCTACTATTGGTGCTGCTCCTGTGCCTGTACCTCCACCCATACCACATGCGATGAAGACCATGTCAGCTCCTTTAATTACATCTTGTATTTCTGCTTTTGTTTCTTCAGCAGCACGTCTTCCTATTTCAGGATTCATACCAGCACCAAGACCCTTAGTCAGATTTTTACCAAGGTGAACTTTCTTTTCAGCGAGTGAGTTATGTAAATCTTGAGTGTCTGTATTCATCACTATGAATTCGACACCTTTAACTTTCGAAGCTATCATATGGTTTAAGGCATTTTTACCTGAACCACCAATACCGATAACTTTAATTCTTGCAAATGATTCTATGTCTGGGTTTATTTTAGGCATAATGTATGTATAATCCTAGGGCGTCATTTCGACGGGAAGGAAATAACTATTAATAATAATTGACTTTGTATATAATACCAGAAATCACAAAAAAAGAAACATTTGATTTAATGTATATTATATGTTGTAATATTTAAGGTAAAAGTTGAGAGAAAACTGATTTGAAAAATTTTTTAACTTGTTTGATATTATCTCCGATAGAAGTCTCATTAATATTTCCTCCAGAAAATTGTGAGTATGATAATGCAAGTCCGTATGCACAATACCAAGTATAATCTTTAATTTTAAATTTATTATTTATAGTATTATCTACTGGCCCAACTTTTGCTGGTAAGTTTAATTGCTTTTTTGCTATTTCTTCTATTTTTGATATATGTGCTCCACCACCTGTGATGATTATACCTGCAGGAAGTAGACCATTCCTTTTTATTCTTTTTAAATGGTTTTCAACTAATTCAAAAATATCTCCAAGTCTTGCTTCTATAATCTCATCTACTTTTTTCTTTGGGTAGTCTCCACCAAGTACACTACCAAGCTTTACACTTTCGGCTTCTTCAAGTGCTATTTTAAATCCAAGTGCTATATCTTTGGTGATATCCATACTACCTATAGAGTATACTTGAAGTGATACAAGAAGATTATTCTCAAAGATAGAGAGTGATACAGTTTCAGCACCTATATCTACTAAAGCACATCCTGCAGTTTTTTGCTTTGAGTTTAGTAATATTGCTGAAAGTGCTACAGGAGTAGCGATAACGTCTGTCGCTTCTATATTTGCAAGTCCTAATGCAGTGACTAAGTCCTCAACATTCTGTTTTAAACATGTAATAAATAAAGTTTTAACTTCAAGTTTTATGCCGTGCATACCTTCAGGTCGTCCGTGAATAATCTTATTATCAAGCTTATACTCGATAGGGATTATATGAATAATTTTCTTATTGGTAATTTCTAAATTCTCTTCACTTATAGCAAGTACCTTAGTGACATCTAACTGAGTAATTTCTTGGTCGGCACGAGAGATGATGACAGATCCAGTAGATATTGATGATCCTAGACTTATACCACCGATAGATACGCATGCTTTCTTTATTTTAAAACCTAAAGTACTTTCAGCTTGTTTGATAGCTTTCCTGACACCATCTGCGACTTGATCAATATTTGTAATATAGCCTAGTCTCATACCAGAAGTCTCAGATATACCAGTTGCAAGTAAAGATAGGGAATTCGTTTCCTTGTTGATACCTGTCACTACAACTTTGGTAGTGTGGGTTCCTATATCTATACCTACATTTATATTATTTTTAATCATT
>CAIOXR010000096.1 GCA_903862375.1 uncultured bacterium | reverse complement strand
ATCAAAAAAATATCCTTACAGGTATTTTTTTGTTATAATATATACATTATGATAAATCAACAGTTGTTAGATTTTATTAAGTCACAATTATTAAGAAATATTGATAAAGATATTATTACTAAAGAATTAATAGGTAGTGGATGGAATGAAAAAGATATAAATGAAGGGTTTAGTGCAATTAATCCTAATGTTGTTAATCCATTGATTAATTCAAATGCCTCTAATATAAACAATTCTATTTTGGCTCAGAATACTAATCATTCAGGTAAAAAAGTACTATTAATTATAGTCGCCTTATTTATAGTAGCCGGAGCATCTTCCGGGTATTATTTTAGGAATGATATACCTGTAATTAAAGATTTAATTAAAAATAAGAATATTGCAGTTGTAGATGAAATAAAACAAGAAGAAAATACTCAAGCTCAAATACAGAAAGAAGAAGGTGTAGTGACCCAAGAAGAAAAAAAACAAGATGTTGCAGTAGCTGAACCAATACAACAATCTGGATCGGTTATCAAAATAGAAGATAAAAAAGGTTTAATAAATAATGATTTACCACAAAATACGATTAAAGCTGGTCAAAAAGGTGCTAGTTTAGGATTTTTTAAAATTACTGATACTGGTAAAATAACGAATTTATATATTAATTTTTATGGAACAGCCAATCATGATGTAGCTGAAAATTTTTATATTTACGTTGATAATAAACCTATTCAAAAAATGTGGATAGAAGATTTGAAGACACGTGGAAATATAAGAGAAGGAACGATAGAAAAAGGTATGGTGCAGTTTGGTGGTATTGATGGTGGTCTTTTTAATTCTCCAAAAATTATCGAAATTCGTGCCGATATAAATCCTGATGCTCTGACTTCTACAATAGGTGTTAAAATTACCAAGATAATGATTAATAAAATATCCAATAGTCGTGTTGTTGATATCAATGGTAAATTAATAAATATAATTGGAAGGAATATAGTTTTAACTTCAACTTTAGATTTAACTCCTAGAATAGCCCTTAAATCCCAAAATATAAATCAACATGTAGATATCAATAAAAAAGTATGGGTGACAGATCCTGATGAAAGAACTGGAGGTGATGATGTCCCACCTCTTGAGTATTGTAAAAAATGGTATCCAAATACTGTGGGATATAGATATTACAAAAATGAAACAATTGATAATTGGCATTATGGGACTGGGTTAGTTAGTAAAAATATTACTAATACTGTTATGACAATAGAATGTTTAACCCCTGAAGCTCAAAAGATAATATTAAATAATCAGTCTCTCTTGAGTTGTCAGCCTGTAACTTTGAAAGAAAAAACAGGGTATATTTTTGAAAATTTTAATTATTCAATTATTGAGCCTAAAACATTATCAGGGTGCAAAGTAAACTTAAAATATATTAATAATATGAAACCAGAGATTTCTGGTAAAGATATGACTTGTATTTTTGATAATAAGATAGATTTCTTGGAATCAATACAAAATGTAATTATGTCTAGTTTCAACGATAGCAATACCAGTAATTGCTCTGGATCTCTTTATCCATCATTAAAGACATTATAGTAGTAAATGAATAGTAGATTTTTCTAATCGTTCAAGATATTAAACAATGTCAGAGTAAATATAAATAATGTCACAGTAAGTAAATTCGTTAAATATCTATAAAAATTAAGGTTTTTATAATATAAATATTGATTTATGTCAAATATAGTGTTATATCCTTTAAAATAAGGTTAATTATACTATGAAATAGTATATATTGTCAATATATAGTATACAAAATACCCTTATATATAAGGGTATTTTGTATTTGACGGTACTAAAAATCGTGTTATAACCATTGACTTTTACTGGCCATCATGCTACTATGTAAGAAGTTCCAAGTATGTTGTCATTAGATGATATATAAGGAATTTTTTGTTATAAATTATTTATTTTATTTTGGATGATAAATAATTTTTAATGAACCTTGGCAAGGCGTTTAATGGTACGTAATCATTAACTATGAATAAACAAAAAATAATACGTTACTTGCAGTCTATCGTTGCTATTCCTATGTTAGCTGTGGTTATGCCACTTACAGGAATACAAAATACACCAGATACGACTCAAGTTAATAATAAAGTTGAGGTTTCCTCATCTGCGATAACAACGCAAGAGAATGAAGATCTCACAGTAAAAGCTTCAGTGGTAGATACATTTTTTAAAAAATATGATGCCCCATTAGAGGGATATGGAATGAAATTTGTTACTGAGGCTCAGAAGAATGACTTAGATTGGCGATTACTTCCTGCAATTGCAATGCGCGAGACTACAGGAGGGAAACAAGCTTGTAAGAGCTCTAAAGCTCCAAATAATAATTTTGGTTGGTATTCATGTAAAAAAGGTTTTGATTCTGTCGATGAATCCATAGAGTATATATCTAAAACTCTTGGTGGAAATAATGATAGTGTTAAACATTATAAAGATGGAATGACTACTGAGCAAATTCTTAAAAAATATAATCCTGATTCTATAATTCCTGGTTATTCCAAACAGGTCATAAAGATAATGAAAATGATAAGTGAGGAAGAAGTAAAATAATTTAATAATATAAACAATTTGCCCAGCAAACTTTTGTTTGCGGGGCAAATTGTTTATATTAAATCTTCTTAAAATTTTCTATCATTATACTTTTCTCACCATTCCTTTCAGTTATTTTTCCTTGGAGGGCTATGATCGTATCTTTTATAAGTATGTCTTTATTTGTTTCAAAAAGTTTACTGAATACAACTGCATCTATAGATCCAGTATAATCAGAAATTTTAATAAATGCCATCCGATCATTCTTCTTTGTCGTAACTATTCTTATGTCGTCGATAATCGCTGCTATAGTAACAGGGGTATTTATTTTTAGTTCATCTTTTACTTTTTTTATAAGAGTTCCAAATTTTTCAATTTTTTCTTTATAAGTATCTAGTGGATGTCCAGAGATATATAAACCCAATAATTCTTTTTCCCATGTAAGTTTTTCTTGATGTGTAGCTTCTATTTGTTCATCAAGTTGTAGTTTTATTTCTATCCCTCCAATTGAGCCAAAAAGTGAATCTTGGGTATTTACCCCTCTGGACTCCTTATTAAAAGCGATAAGTTTCTCTAAGTTGCCCATTACCATATTCCTATGTTTGATCATATCATCCATCGCTCCACATTTTGTAAGTGCTTCTACTGACTTTTTGTTTAGATTTTTGTGATTAATTCTTTCAAAAAAATCAGCCAGAGATTTGAATTTACCATTATTTTTCCTTTCTTCTATTATTGAGTCTGCTATATCAACTCCCAAATTTTTAATATTATAAAATCCAAAACGTATAGTCCTATCATCTTTATGGTCACTACCTTTTACGACAGTAAAGCCACCATAGCTTTCGTTTAAATTTGGAGGTAGAACTTTAATATTCATTTTCTCACATTCATGAATAATTTCTGCAACCTTTTCTATATCTCCTGATTCAGAAGTCATTACTGCTGTCATATATTCTACTGGATAGTTTGCTTTCATATAAGCAGTTTGGTATGCAACAAGTCCATAGCTTGCTGCATGAGCTTTTCCGAATCCATAAGCCGCAAATGGTTCGATTAGTGTCCAAATTTCTTGTGCCTTTTTTTCACTCAAACCATTTTTAATAAAACCAGTCAGTAGCTTTTCTTTTTCAGCTTGCATAACTTCTGGAATTTTCTTTCCCATAGCTTTACGAAGTTTATCAGCTTCAAGCCAAGAGTAACCAGCAAGTCCAATAGCTGTCATTAATACATCATCTTGATAAGTGATAATACCATAAGACATACTTAGTATATCTTCTAGTCTTGGGTCTATATATGTTATGGTTTTCGGATTATGTTTTCTTTTAATATATTCAGGTATAGATTCCATCGGTCCTGGGCGGTAAAGAGCCACCATCGCATTTATATCATGTATCGTTGAAGGACGAAGTTCTTTTAAATAACGAGTCATTCCTGAGCCATTTAATTGAAAGAGTCCCATTGTTTCACCATTTGCAAGTAATTCAAAAGTTGTTTTATCATCTAATGGAATATTATCTATATCAATATTTATTTTATGAATTATCTTAACTAATCTTACTGCTTCAGCTAAAATTGCTAAATTCCTGATACCTAGGAAATCAAATTTTGGAAGACCTGCATCTTCAATACTATACATATCATATTGAGTGATGATATTTCCACCTTTAGGATCATATTGCACAGGAGTGAATTCATAAAGAGGACGAGGTGCCATTACGACACCAGCCGCATGTACTGAGATGTGTCGAACACATCCCTCCATTTTACGGGCAAGGTCTATAATTATTTTAGTGTCTGGTTCATTTTTATATGCTACTTTTAATTCAGGGACAATTTTAATTGCGTGGTCTATGGTCATTGCAGTTCCTTGGGTTCCCAGAGGGATCATTGAAGAGATACGATCTCCAGTATTATAAGGATATCCTAATGCTCTAGCTACATCTCTTACAGAACCTTTTGCCATCATTGTTCCAAATGTTCCTATTTGTGCTACTTTATCTTCTCCGTATTTCCTTTTAGCATAAGCTATAACTTCATCACGACGATTATCAGCAAAATCCATATCTATATCAGGGAGTGATGGTCGTTCAGGGTTTAAAAATCTTTCAAAAGGAAGTTTATATTTGATTGGATCTACTTTCGTAATTCTAGTTAAATATGTTACAAGTGAGCCAGCAACTGATCCTCTTATATTTGTATATATATCATTATCTCGCGAGAATTGTAATAAATCAGACACAACCAAAAAATATGCTGGATATCCTTTTTGTTTAATAACCTTAAGTTCATACTCTAATCTATCTATGTATACTTGTGTTTTTTCGAGTTTTCTTTTTTCAAAACCATCATAAGCTAGTGCTCGGAGTACATCATCTGCTGTTTGTCCTTCTGGAATTGGAAAATCAGGGAAGTAAGCAGTCCCAAGCTCTAGGTCATAAATTTCACAAAGATCTGCTACCATTTTAGTGTTTTTTACAGCTTCTGGAATATCTCTAAAATATTTTAAAGCAGTTTTTTCATCTATAAGAGAAAAATCATCTTCAGAGAATTCAAGTTTAGTTCCTTCCTTACCATCTGTTCCAGTATTTACTGCTAAGAGAGTATTATGAGCATTATGATCATCAATGCAGAGGTAGTGTGAATCCTGTCCAGCTACTACTGGTATATTCCATTTTTTACTAAGTTTAATAATTCCATCACGAAGTTTTTTATCATTCTCTATATGCGGATGTGAGTGTACTTCAAGGAAATAATTTTCTTTACCAAAAATATTTTGATGTTCTTTTATTAATGCTTCTGCTTTTTCGTAATTATCTGCGAGCACAGCTTGAGAAAGCTGACTACCCATACAACCAGAAAGACAGATAATGCCTTCACTGTGTTCACTAAGAATCTCTTTATCCATACGAGGCTTGTAATAGTAACCTTCAAGATTTGCTCTGGTGACTAAACGCATTAGATTCTTGTAACCTTTTATGTTCTTTGCTAAAAGAGTAAGGTGATACCGTCTATTATCTACTCCAGGCTCTTTATCAGTTCTACTGCGCTCTGCAATATATGCTTCTATACCTATAATTGGCTTAATTCCAGCTTTATGAGCTTCTTTATATAGTTCTATAGCTCCGTACATATTTCCATGGTCTGTAATGGCTAAAGCATTCATTCCATTCTTTTTAGCTGTTTTAACCATGTCAGGAATCTTTGAAAGACCATCCAAAAGGGAATAGTGTGAGTGGGTATGTAGGTGTATGAGGTTTGAATTAAGCTCTACTTTTTCCATATTTTAATAGTATAGCAAATAAGGTATGATAGTTCTATATGCAAGAACGAGACACCATAAAATATATAATCGGTATAGATGAAGTGGGGCGTGGACCACTAGCAGGACCTGTCGCTGTGTGTGCATTTATGATGAGAGAAGATTCATTTATAGATGAACGTTTTGATATAAAACAGGAATATAAGAAGTTATCAAAACTTAAAGATTCTAAAAAGCTTAGTAAGAAGCAAAGGGAAGAATGGTTTGAATATTTAAAAGTTGTAAAAACCAAAGGTTTTTGCAACTTTGTTGTCTCTTTTGTTTCTTCTGAAAATATTGATAGATTCGGTATCGGAAAGTGTATACAGAAAGCGCTAAATCAATCGTTAGAGAAAGTCACTTCGCAGGAAATACTTTTTGCGAGGTCCTCGGATGAGGGAGGACGAGGAGCCAGACCATCGCAAAAAGTATTTCCTGCTACGTTCCACATTTTTCTTGATGGAGGTCTAAAAGCACCAGTTGAGTACGTTAATCAAAAGACAATAATAAAAGGGGATGAGCTTTTCCCAGTTATTTCTCTGGCTTCCATTGTTGCGAAAGTTACACGAGATAATCTTATGACAAAGCATAGCAAAGAGTACCCAGAGTATGGTTTTGAGAAACATTCAGGTTATGGCACAAAGACTCACTATGATGCAATTAAAAAGTATGGCCTCACCCCAATTCATCGAAAAAGTTTTATACATATTTCCTAATGATATAAATATTTAGTATAATCAAATTATGTTCTACACTCATATAGCAGTATCTGTAAATAATATCGATGAATCTCAAGCTTTTTACGAGACTGTTTTAGATATGAAATTTATTTCACGGCAAGTGATTAAAGGAATAGTGATTGTTCATTTGGAAGATGAAAAGCACAATGGTATAGAACTATTTAAACATGAAAATCCATTAAAATTAGAAGATAATCTTATGAACTTTCAAAAAGTAGGTATTAAGCATATAGCTTTTTTCGTTGAAAACTTAGATGAAAAAGTTGCTAAAGCATTATTGTATGGATCTTCAATAATTAGACCTGATAAAGATAATAAAAGAATGATTTTTATTTCAGATCCAAACGGAATACCTATTGAATTAATTGAATTAAAAAAATAATATAAATGCACCAGTAAGATATAGGGCATTAAAATTATTAGAATTAGAATCGCTTTAATTCATCAAAAATGTTTTAAAGATGTATAGTTTATAGTATAATATAACTATGGATTTTATACATTCTTATTTAAAGAAATTGAATTTAAATGATTTATATTTTGAACAAAAAGTAATTAAAGTTGTTCAGTCTGTTTCATCTATTCCTTGGGGCGAGGGAAGAAGTATTGAGGATGTTTTTTTAAAAGGGGTAGGTACTTGTACTGGAAAACATAAGGTATTGCAAGCCTGTTTTGATGAACTCGGAATAAAATATGAATTGGTAGTTTGTACCTTTAAATGGGGAGAACAAGGAATAAAATATCCCGAAAAATTACAAAAAATTTTGGATGAGGGGGAATGGGAACATGGTCATAATTTTTTAAAATTAATGAATGGTGATTATATTGACGTGACATGGGATCCCTTTTTAGAATCGATAGGATTCAAAGTTTTACCTAAAGATTGGAAATTGGGTCAATCATTTATTGGAGTCCAAAATATTATACAACAATGGGATAATGTTTCTATCGATGATAAGAAATTTCAATTGATTGATTCGTTGTCTCCTGAATTAAAAGAAAGAAGAAATAGATTTTTAATTGAGTTTATCAAATGGATAAAAGATTTTCGTCTTGATATAAAGTAGGAATAAAATATGTATTTAGTAATTTTTATCTAACCATTTTTTGATAGATTTCTTGTCGTCTTTAAGCCATGCTATATTGGATTCTATTCTTTCATAAGATTGAAGAATTGTTTTATCTGCTCCCGGAGCAATATTTTTACTAAAGAATTTTTTAATATCTTTTAGATCTTTTACTGTTGTGTGATTCCCAAGAGGTGATACAAGTCTAGACAAGAAGTGTCCTCCTTCTCCGAAGTTTTTCACTATTATTTCCCAGTTCTCCTTTATGAATTTCCAAGTTATATTCTTACCATATTGATTTACCCAGACTGCTGTGACGATGAATGGTGCATCTTGATTCTTAACTTTATCAGAGATTGCAAAGTTCAATGTTTTAAGTAGAAGTTTTTCATTTCTGAATGACGCTAAAGCTCTACCATATCTTTCTTTCTCTTCATGCATCGGTGTATCTGTATATAATTTAGTAAAAGTTTTCCATTCTTTCTCTCCGCCGTTTGAAGCTATGATATTATATACCACACCTCTTATATCTGCCCTTATCGGCACTTTATCTTTATTTTTAAAGATATTTTTAGCTTGAGCTATTACTTTTTTGTCGCCGTAGTAAGCTGATTGCGAAAGTGCTAAACTTCTTAAAAATGTCATTGAATGATCCTCACCACTTATATGATTCCGCCCGACTTTTTTGGCTAAAGGACTAAAAAGTGACAATGTATACTTATGATACTTTTCTACAAATGATTCATTATTTATTATATTTGTAATTTTACTTATACCACTTACTATTTCAGACCAGACAATGTATTCAGTTTCATTCCTATATACAAGAGAAAACTCAAGTGCGTCTTTTGTATTTATATATCCACCTTCTGCAAGTGCAAACATATCTCTTATAATGCCTAGTCTATCTCGTACAGATAATTCATTATTTAATATTTTATTTTTAAGTACTAGTAAACTTTGTTTATCATATCTTACTCTTATGAAGCTATTCTCTTCTTTATTTACTTTTCCGATAATGTTTCCTACAAGAGGAGCTTTATTTTTCGTCAGTAACATATTCTGTATTTCATTATTACTTTCATAAGATACTGGCACTTGCCAAATATTTTTAACTTTATTTTCTTCTGCCGATATTCGACTAGAGAAGAATCTTTCTTGCTTTATCTCCCAAATATCAGATTCTTTAGAGACTGTAAGTAGTGGATACCCAGTCTGGCTTGTCCAATTTTTCATGAACTTTTTAATTGGTTTTTTACTTGTCTCTTCAAAGCTATTCCATAGGTCTATCGTAGTAGTATTTTTATAGCTATGTTTTTTAAGATAATGACTTAAACCTTTTTGAAAATTCTCTTCACCTATGTACTCTGCAAGCATTCTGATAACCGCAGAACCTTTAGCATATGAGACCATATCAAATATTTCACTTATTTCATTAGGGTGGTGTACGACTACTTCGATCGGGTGTGAACCTGCTAGTGAATCAAGCTTAAGTGCTATAGCATACCTATCCGCAATATTTAGATCCCATATATGCCAATCAGGGAACATATTATCTACACAGAAGTTTTCCATATAGGATGCGAATCCTTCATTAAGCCAAAGGTCAGTCCACCAGTGCATAGTAACTAAGTTCCCGAACCATTGGTGAGCAAGTTCGTGTGCTATAACTATAGCTACCCATTGTTTATTTGAGAGAGATGTATGCTCCTCGTCTACCAGGATAGCTGTCTCACGAAAAGTTACTGCTCCCCAGTTTTCCATTGCAGCACTTTCAAAGTCGGGGATAGCTATTATATCAAGATTTGGTAGTGGATAAGGAATATCAAAATATTTATTATAGAATTCAAGTGATCGTATAGCAGTTTCAAGTGCAAATCGGGCTTGGTGCTTTTTACCTGGAGTTGTGAATATGCGAACTTGTATACCATCTTTTGTTTTGTCTTCTATATATTCAAATTCACCTATGATAAATGCAAGTAGATACGTAGACATGACAGGCGTAGGTGAGAAAGTGATGATATTGTATCCTGCCTCGTGCTCTTTAATATTTACAGGGAGAGTATTTGAGATAGCAGTATGATTTTTAAGCACAATGAGAGATACTTCAAAAATAGCTTTTTGTGCAGGCTCATCAAAGCATGGGAAAGCTCTACGAGCATCAGTTGCTTCGAATTGAGTAGTTGCTATATATTTTTCATTATCATCGAGAGTATATTTACTTTTATAAAAGCCTCGAAGATTGTCGTTTAAAATACCTGAGAATACTATCAAAAGCTTATTTTCACCTACCATTATTTTATTCTTAAAGTAAAAAGTTGCTGTTTCCTTTTCTGTATCATAAGTGATTTTTGTGGCGTATTGTTTAGTATTTTTATATAAACACTCTACAGTTATTATATTTATATCTTTACTATGTAGAGTCACCTTATTTACTGCTTTTTTTGTAGTTATAGAAATTATTTCATTCCCAGAAAATGTCCCTGCAAGGATGTCGGGTTTCAAAGTGATCTCATAATGAGAGGGGATTACGTGTTTGTCTAACCTTATTTTTGTACTTTTCTTCTTTATTTTTTTTATCATAAATTTGATTATATCAGACATATTCTCCAAATAATAGCCTTAAATACTGGATATATTTGAGCTTGACAAAGTATATACTTATATGCTATAATACCAGTATGAAAAATCAATCATATAAAAATTTAATAATTCTTGGTGCCATTGCTATATTTGTTTTGGGATTTAATTATTCAAATGCTTATAGTTACGGATCATATTCTCCTGATTATGGAGATACTGTATATGGAAATAATATTTATAATAGATTACCAAGTGGTTATACTCAACCTCAAATTCCTAATACACAGAATTATCAGCAACAATCAAATATATATGTTCAACCACAAGTACAGTATGTAGCACAACCAACAACTACTCAGATACAATATGTTCCTCAAACACAAGTTGTTCAAAATACTCAACCTAATATAAAGTATGTATCTGCCAGCTCACAAGGGGCATCTGCTGTTAAATCAGTATCAACTACGACAGCTCCTGCTACTGTAATTTATAAAAATAAAGGTCAGGTAAGTAATACAGGAAAATATATAAGTTATGATACAAATAATCAGATGGGTGCAAGTACTTACAATTCACAACAACAAGGAACAGTTACTAATGACACAAATGTAGCTGGTAATGGAGTAACTGCATTGTCTATTAATGGATCAAGAAGCTTTATGCCTAGTTCAATATTTCAGTGGCTTATGTTTATAGTTATAATGTTAGCTATTATAATTATAGCTCGTATGATAGTTAAAAAATCAAATTCAGATGATCCTCACGCAGTTCCTGTACACTAATAATTATAATTAATTATAAATCACTAAATCCCCTTGATATATATTAAGGGGATTTAGTATAATATAATCTTTTGCTTTTATTTAATTTTTTTGATAAGATAGTCTTATCTATATTTATATAGATACATTCCGTGGTAGCTCAGCGCTAGAGTGAGAGTTGGGTAGGGACCCGACTCGCAAGACCTTGAACATTTTGTAATCAAAAAGTGAAAGGTGTACAGATCCTGTAAGGATGTCGCCTGTAAGGTGATCGCTCTACAACTAGTTATATGGAACGATATTATGTTCAGTTAAAATTAAATACATTCCGTGGTAGCTCAGCGGTAGAGCGGTCGCCTGTTAAGCGATTGGTCGTAGGTTCGATCCCTACCCACGGAGCAAAATTTTAAGCCATATTTTATAATGGTTGTTGTTTGGAGGTTAGTAAAAGTTCGAACCTAGATAATTTTGGTGTATAATAATATTATGAATAAGATATTTTTTGTTATAGGAGCTTTGGGTGCTGGTAAAACCACT
>CAIOXR010000095.1 GCA_903862375.1 uncultured bacterium | reverse complement strand
TTTATAATATGTGGAAAGATATTGACACAAATATATTTTTAGCATAGTATTTAGTAATGATTAATAAAAATCAACTTAAAAATCTTGGATTTGGAGAAAAAGAGGCAAGTGTATACTTAGCATTACTTGAACTTGGTCCATCTACGACAAGCGAGATATCTAGATTTGCTAAGATAAATCGTACAACTGGGTACGATATACTAGAGTCCCTCGTGAATGATGGGTTAGTAAACCCTCTTGGGGAAACTAAAATACAAAAGTTTGTAGCTGAAAATCCTGACAAGGTAATAGTCTATCTTGAGAATAAGATTAAAGATGGAGAAAAGAAATTAAAACAAGCATATAATTTACTTCCAGAGTTATTCTCAATTTATAATATAGATGAAAAACCAAAAGTAAAATATTATGAAGGTATAGAAAGAATATTAGAAGCCTTTGAGGACACGCTAACTGCTAAAGTAGAGATCATAGGATATGCAGTCGGAACTGATGCATTCAAGGCAGTAGGGGAAGAATATCTAAGAAATTATTTCAAAAGAAGAGTAGGGAAGAATATAAAAGTTAGAGTTATAGCACCAGATGATCCAGATACTTTGAAAGTTACAGCAAAAGATAAAGAGGAGCTACGAGAGTCATATGTCGTCCCAAAAGATAAATTCTATTTCACAACTGAAACAAATATTTATAATAATAAAGTGCTTATAATGTCATGGAAAGAAAAGTTCGCAGTCCTAATCGAAAGTAAAGAGATAGCTGATGCACAGAAGAAAGTTTTTGAGCTTGCATGGCTAGGGGCGAAAAGCTTGAATAAATAAAATATTCAGACATTATGAATAATAACTATAATACATAATAACTAAATACATATTAATTAGAAAAATACTAAATTGGATTAAATATTTATAATTTTTTACAAATTATAAATATTTTTGTAAATTTCAATTCATCCTTTTTAGCACTATTTTTCCACTTGAAAAGTATTTCAAAATTATTCTCTTTTAAAAGAGTAAATATTTCTGAAAAAGACATCACATTTAAAAATAACTTTATATTATGATTAAACAAACTATTTATGTATATCTCTCTTGATCTACCAGATTGTAATGCTATATACAGTAAACCATTTTCCTTAAGAATGTTACTAAAAAATATTCAAAATTTTTGGTAATTCCTTTTTTGTAATATGAATAAGGGAATACGAAGCGATAACTCCATCAAATCTACTATTCTGAAATTTAATTTTCCTCATATCTCCTAGGATAAAATTTATATTAGGATAATTATTTTTAGCAATTTCAATCATCTCATTTGAAAAATCAATACCCAAAACATCAAATCCTTTAGATTTAGCAAAATTTAAATTAACTCCAATACCACAACCTATGTCTAAAATTCCTCCTCCTGTTGGAAGAAGTTCTAAAAAATTATTTATATACCTTGTAGGTTTTATAAATGTCTTAGCATAGTCTTGGGCAATTTTATTATATATATTTGCAGTCTTTCTCATAGTAATATTTTATTTAATAACATAATCTTAATAAAAAATTCCATAATTTTATGGAATTTTTTAAACTTTTTATGGGTAATACCTTTGGGTTGTCCCATCTGCTCTTAGGTATATCCCATTAATATTTAATTTTTCACTTGAATATTTTTTTAAAAAATAAAATTTAAAAAAATATTCTTCAAGTCCAGAACCTTTTAATAAATTTATCATTTGTTCTGATTCCATGCCTGTAGCATAGAATCCAAAATTTATTCTTTTTTTAGTTGCCATTTTTGCAAAAAAATATTTTTGGGCACATTCTTTTCTAAAATTTCTTGATTTAATATGCATTAAATCAAAACTTATTCGCAAAAAAATATTTTTATGCCTTAGCTTTGGAAGAAAATAATTTAAATCTTCCATAAACAACCCATTAGACTCTATGATTACTATGAGCTGTCTATCCAAGGCTGGCTTAACAAAAATATCAAACCAATCATTAATAGTTGATATTTCACCACCTCTCAGTACTATTAAACTTCTTTTTTTTAAATTTAATAATGTATTATAATAAACCAAATGGTTTAATATAATTTTTTCTCTTTTCTTATCTTCAAAAAAACACCCCTTGCAACTTTTGTTGCAAAAAGTTGTTGTTTCTACAATTAGGTCTGCCTCTTTGTAGATGTCGACCCCCTTCAGATCTTTTCTCATAATTGCAAATTTAATTGGTTAATCGGGGTTTCTAGAATTACCCCGCGCAACCAATCAAATTATTTGTGAGGGAACTTAATTTAAGCGTAGTATAGTAAATTGTTTAGTATTTGTCAATATTCTTCGTCTATTTTATGTTGATATTAAAGCATATTTATATATTGTATTAAATTTTGTCGGTGTATATTGACAACAAAAATACAGAGATATATAATGTTAAATATGAAAAAAATATTACAAGTAGAGACAGAAAAAGCACTATTTGATGCAGGGTTTTCTAGTAAAGAAACTGCTGTCTATATAGCACTATTATCACTCGGAAAAGGAATTGTCACAAAAATTTCAAGAACTGCATCTGTGAGTAGAACAACGACTTATGATGTTCTAGATAACTTATCAAAAAAAGGATTAGTGAAGATTTCTGGTAAAGAACCAAAACAAGAATATGTAGCAGAATCTCCAGAAAAACTAGAAATATATCTGAATGATGAAATTAAAAAACGAAATAATAATTTAGATAAAATAAAGTATATAATACCTGAACTTTTTTCTATTTATAACACTAAAGAAACACCAAAAGTAAAATACTATGAGGGAATAGAAGGGATAAAAATAGCACTTCAAGATACATTATTAAAAGATAATATCGAAATTCTTGCATCAGGTGGTGCAGAAGATATGTTTGAAGCAATTGGAGAAACATATTCTAAAAAATATTTTAAAAATAGAGTTGAAAAAAATATTAGTATAAGAGGTATCGCTTCTAGTGATTCTGGAACAATGAAAGTAATAGAAAGAAATAAAGAAGAATTAAGAGAAATATTAATAGTTCCTAATGATATATTTCATTTCTCAGTTGAAACTAATATATATAACGATAAAATCTTAAACATTTCTTGGAAAGAAAAGTTCGCAGTTCTGATCGAAAGTAAAGAGATAGCTGATGCACAAAAGAAAGTATTTGAGCTCGCATGGCTAGGGGCGAAGAGTTTGAATAGATAATGAGTTGCAATATTGCACACTGCATGTTATATTACGCAATATATATTTATGATAAATGCAAAAGAGCAGATAATTAAATACATAAATGAAAATAATAATATAACAGTAGATAAACTATCTACTGTTATTCATATTAAAAAAAGGATGATTCACTATCATTTAAATACTTTAATTAATGAAAACAAAATAATAAAAATAGGTATTCCACCAAAAGTATATTATTCTGTGAAAAAGGTTGCGTTGAATGAAAATAATGAATTATATGATAACAATAATATAATAATCAAACATGATGATCTATTTAAAAAAAATATAGATATAAAAAGTAGTGATATAATCATTGGTATTAATGAACCTGCATTTAAAAAGTCTAATACAAAAATGTTAATTGCAGATCTTGATTCTCCACTTAATGCTCGATTAATTACATACTTTTTACCTGCAGTTCAAATTGCAAGAATGCAAAGTAAAAGACCTAGGTTAATTATAATTACAGGAATTAATGTTGCTCTTAAATATAATAGTAATAATGAACATCAAAGAAAAATAATGTATAGAAATAATATTCTTAAATTGCAGTTTATAGATGATACATTAAAATACTTTTTTCCTGATGTATTTTCTATAGTTGAAATACGTCAGACATTTGATTTTATGAAAATTACTGAAAACAAGCTAGATGAACTTTGGGAAATATCAGAAAAAAGATACCCAGAAAAAATCAAAATATTAAAAGATAAATTGATTCAGTTTAGTAATATAAATGGTCAGAATGAAAATAATATAAAAAATGCATTTCGATATGCAATCATACATTTATTTGCATTAGGTGATATTAATATTGATAATGATTTTATACATAATAATTCTGGATATTGTTCTATCGGTGAACACCAAGAATTATATTTTAATACAATACGTAATATAGGTTATGATATTTTAAAAGATATTGGGGAAATATTTTTTGAAAGAGAAGTGCATTGCTACAAAAACCTGAAGATAATAATTGAAGACGAAGGACATGTTCCGCCTCCATATAATGGATCATTTAGGTCTTCAAGAGATAAAACATTCCTTGATGAAGTAACCTTTGAAAATAGTAAACCATTATCATATTATGACGATAGACCAAGATTAAAACCACATATGGATTATCTATACAAAATAATTCCTAAAGATAAATATAATGAATACTGGAAAAATTATAAAGATAAATATCTTAAATTAAAAAAGAGATATAACGAAGCATATAATATAAATACTCCTATTTAATCTCTATCATTATCGGGCAATGATCAGAGCCCATATAATCGGAGAGAGTTTTAAAACTTTTTACTTTTTTCATAAATGATTCATTAGTGAAAAAGTAATCTATACGCCAGCCAACGTTACGACTTCGAGCAAATGTTTTCATGTCCCAGTAAGTATATACTTCTTTCATTTCAGGATTTAAACTTCTGAAAATATCTGCCCAGCCATTCTTTACTAATTTATCCATCCAATCTCTTTCTATTCTTAAGAAACCAGTATTATTCTCATTGGCTTTGGGTCGAGCTAAGTCAATCTCATTATGAGCAGTATTCACATCTCCACAGAAAATCACATTTAAATCCCTACTTTTAAGTTTATTTATATATTTCAAAAATGCGTCATAAAATTCTAATTTATATTTTAATCTTTCAGGAGATACACCAGCATTTGGGAAGTAGCAATTCACCAAAACAAAATCTTTATAGTAAGCAACAATAGTCCTACCTTCATCATCAAATTCTTTAATACCAAAACCATACTCAACCTTCAAAGGCTTTACTTTCGAGTAAATAGCAACTCCACTATAACCTTTTCTAAGCTTAGAAAAAGAAAAATATGAATTATACCCTTTTAAATTACTAAAGCTTTCATCTAGCTGTTCGGGCTCGCATTTCGTTTCCTGAAAACAAACTATATCTGGGTTATTAAAACTAAAAAGGGGAGTAAAGTATCCATTATTTATCGTTGCCCGCAAACCATTTGTATTCCAAGAAATTATTTTCATATAATCCATATTATCATGCATAGAAATGTAATAATAGTACCACCAAAAATACGAAATAAAATTTCTTGAGTGAGCCACTGCGGAAGCTGTCGAGCTGAGCAATGAGGAAAATTTCAGCAGAAATTTATCCGTTGGCGAACCCAAGAACATTTTATGAAGTATTTTATATTTTAATTACTATGAAACTTCTTGTGAACATCACGAAGCTGTTTATCTGTGATGTGTGTATATATCTGAGTAGTTGCGATATTCGCATGGCCGAGCATCATCTGGACCGAGCGTATATCTGCACCATTTGAAAGCAGGTCAGTTGCAAAAGAGTGGCGGATGATATGCGGGGTAACTTTCTTCGATATTCCGGCAGCGATTGCATAATATTTTACAATTCTTTCTATAGAGCGTGGTGTTAAGCGGTTTGTACTCTTTGCTTGACCTTGTTTCCCAGAATTCGAGGAATATTGAATAAATAATGGCTCATCTAAATCTTTCCTATTTTTCAAGTATTCTCTTATCGCATCCTTGGCACTATCTGAAAGGAATACAACTCTTACTTTCTCTCCCTTTCCTCGGATAGAGAATTCATCTTTCGATAAATCCAAATCCCTATTTATAGAACAAAGCTCTGAAAGACGAAGACCTGTCGAGAAGAATAATTCTAAAATGGCTTTATCTCGTAAACCTTTTAAGTGGGATGAGGCTGAGCTTTTAGACTTTCCCTCTATTCCTTGTTTTTGAGAAATCTCAATAGGTGCTTTCAAAAGACGATTCAACTCTTCAGTTGAGATGAGGTCGAGAGATCTTTCTTTAATTTTAGCTAAATCAATACGATCAGGGGAAAGGGAAGTAATACCTCTTTTCATTAGATACTTAAGAAAAGAGCGAAGAGCTATAAGATGGTAGTTCTGAGTATTCTTCTTCAGAGTAGAAGCAGACTGACCTCGAACTTTCACACCCGGCTGACGATTCAGATGAAGCCGAAACTCGCGAATTTTATCATCGGTGATCCCGTCTGGGTTAGATATATTCGCAAAAACAAAAAAACGACTGATATAGTAATCATAATTATGTACAGTTTTCAAACTATTTCCTTTCTCTATTTCTACGTGTTCAAGAAATTCTTTTTTTAATTGTTCTAAATTATTTGCCACATTATTATTATATCACTTCTACAGGTTCTATATTAGTATGATCAATAGATTTGATCTTTCTATATGTGTTATATACAAACATAAAAGTAATTAACAAAATTACACCAGATAATATAAATGGCAAAGTGTCAGATAATACATAAGTTACTCCACCTAGTACCGGGCCTAAAATCATAGACAAAGACATAATAGAAGAAAGAATACCCATATTCTCCCCCTGTTCTTTTTTATCTGAAAGACCGATAATCTGACTGGTCATAACTACTCGAAGTGTAGAGTGGCAGAAAGCAGTCACAATAAGACCAAATACGAAAGCAAACTTATAAGGTAGTGCCATGACAAGGTAACCCAAAGCAAAAGGAATTAGCATCCAGACCATTAAGAATGATTCTTTAAAATATTTAAGCCAAATTTTGCGAATAGCAAAGGCTTGATTTATAGAAATTATTATACCAACTAAAGTCATAAGTAACCCTGATATTATAACAGTCCATGAGAACACTTTTGCAATATATAATGCAAAGATTGATTGGTTGAGTGAGATAGCAATACCGAAGAACAACCAAGCCAAGTATAAAGGTAAGATACTCTTATTCTTAAGTGCTTTTATGATAGGAGTGAATGGGTTTAATGAAAGTTTAGTTGTATTTCTTTCATGGTGAGTCTCTGGCAAAAAGATATATGCAAGAATTGTATTTATTACTGCCATGAATCCTACGATAATGAACGGCAACTTCATACTTATACTAGAAAGAACTCCACCGATAAGTGGACCAATGATAAAGCTCACACCAAATACTGCTCCTATCAAACCCAAATTCTTCGATCTTTCCTTATCATCTTTTGAAATATCTATCAGATAATTCTGAGCTGTGGATATATTCCCGGCAGCCGAACCATCAATAATTCTACCCAAGAAGAGACCATATATAGAATGAGAAAAGCTAAAGATAATCCAGCCGACAGCACTTGAAGCAAGACTTACAAGAAGTACTGGCCTTCTTCCTTTTCTATCAGAAATTGCTCCTAGTATAGGTGCACTGAAAAATGAAAAGAGAGCAAAAACAGCAAATAGAACTGTCACTACCATACCTGAGACATTAAAAGACTCTACATAGAATGGCAAAATAGGAATAATGACTCCCAAACCAAGCACATCTAGGAATACTGTAAACAGTATAATGACTTTAGGTGAAATATTAAACTTTTTCTGCATATTTTTTGTATTTTCTTGCATATCATACCAATATACCATATATAGCATATCTAACCCACAGGATTTGCATTTCTTTACAAGATGTGCTAATATGTGTCAATCATGTTAACAACAAAGAAAAAGCAAAATATTATAAAAAAGAATCAACTTCATGATAAAGACACAGGAAGCCCTGAAGTTCAGATCGCAGTTTTATCTAAAAGAATAGACGAGCTTGCAGATCATCTTAAAATTCACAAGAAAGACAATCATTCACGCCGTGGATTAATCAAAATGGTTGCAGACCGCAGAACACATCTTAAATATTTAGAGAAAACAGACAAATCCCGTCACGAGAAAGAAGTTAAAAAAATTAAAGCTTAACAAAATGCCTCGCTAGAGGCATTTTGTTTTGGTATAATCTATTGGTGTACTTTAAAACCTGCACAAAATAGCTCTTCTCAAAATGCACACAATAAAATTCTCCTGAATTTTTTGCTCCCGCTCGGGCCGACGCCCTGCGCAAGGCATTTTTCAAAGACTATTTTGTTTCGGGTTAAATATAAAGGTCGAAATTTTAATAAAATAAATAATTTATAAATTATGTTTGTATAAATTTTATACGACATAATACATACAATAAACATGAGTATAATAAAACACAAAGAACAGAGGGTAGGGGTTTTTATCGACACGTCAAACCTATATCACTCTGCTAAGATCGGAAGAGCACACGTCTGAACTCCAGTCACTCCGCGAAATCTCGTATGCC